>USQE01000288.1 GCA_900556675.1 uncultured Collinsella sp. | reverse complement strand
TCATCGAGGTGGCGGTGGATTTGCCGTGCATACCGGAAATGCCGATGCGGTGCGTATAATCCTTCATGATATAACCGAGCAGGTCCGCACGGTAAATGGTGGGAATCCCGTGCGCCGCCGCCGCGGCAAGCTGCTAGGCGAGCCCAAGACGGAGGCCAAGCTGCCGGGGGGCGTGGTGCAGCCCTCGCTGCCGTTTGGCGATCCGGAACCCGCGCCCGAGCCCACGGACGAGCAGAAGCAGGAGGCACCGGCCGCCGAAGAGGCCGCTCCTGTCGCCGAGGCCGCCGCGAGCCCTGAGCCCGCGCCGGAGCCCAATGACCACCTGGCAGCCATGATGCGCCGCAGTGCCCGCCGCGAGGAGGCCTACGTGCCCACCTCTCAGCTCCGCCGCTTCACCCTGCCCGATTCGGCGCCCATCATGCGCCGCGTCATGGGCTTTCTGTCCGACCAGGCCCGCACGCTCATCCATGCCGGCGTGTCGCGCGACCGCATCTGCATCGATCCGGGCCCGGGCTTTGGCAAGACGGCCAACGAGGATATCGTCATCCAGCGCGAGACCGCCAAGATGGCGTCGCTGGGCTACCCGCTCATGTGCGCCGTGTCGCGCAAGCGTTTTGTGGGCGCTGTCTCGGGCGTGACCGAGGCCGCCGCGCGCGATGCCGCCACGTTTGGCGTGTGCCTGGGCGCTATCCAGGCCGGTGCCAACATCGTGCGCGTGCACGACGTTACCGGCTTTGCGCAGTTCCTGAACGGTTACTGGGCTGTCGCCAAGCCGCAACCGCGCCGTGCGTTTGTGGCTGTGGGCTCCAATCTGGGGCATCGTTGCGACAACATTCGCGCCGCGCGCGACATGATTGCCGAGATTCCGCTCACCTGCGTGTCCAACTGCTCGCGCATCTACGAGAGCGAGCCGGCCTACGAGACGCGCCAGGATGCGTTTGCCAACGCCGTCATCGAGATCAAGACCGAGCTGGCGCCGCTGGTGCTGCTCGACGAGCTTATGAAGATCGAGGCTGAGCTGGGGCGCGACCGCTCCAAGAAGGCCAAGGTCAACGGTCCGCGCACCATCGACCTGGACCTGCTGTGGATGGACGGCGAGATCCATGGCGGCAAAAAGCTGCGCCTGCCGCATCCGCTCATTGGCGAACGCGACTTTGTGCTGGTGCCGCTCGAGGATCTGATGCACGACCCGGCGCGGTTCTTCCGCTACAACGGCGTCGAGGTCAAGGAGCCCGAGGACCGCGTGGGCCATATCGTGGGCGAATTGGGGCGTATGTAGATGATTGAGATGAATGCTGTAGCCGCCGGTACCGAGCTTGACGCCGCGCGCGATGCGGGCCGCGAGGGTGCGTCCGCGGGCTGGTGCGCTTGGAGCGCGGGCGAGGCGTCGTTGACGTTTTCGCTGGTCGTGCGCCCGGACGTGAACATGCATGCCTTCCACGGCCTGCCGTTTGTGGCGGCGATGGGCATGATGGACGCGCTCGTGGGAACGGCTGCGGCACCGGGGCTGGGCCTTGCCGGCAAGGTGGGCATTGAGTGGCCGAGCAATATCGTGTGCGGCGCGCCTGCGTTTGAGACGTCGTTCGCGCGCGTCGCCGTCAACGGCGGCGCCGGTGCTGCGGGCATGTTCGGTGCCGTGACGGTGGATATTGAACGTTCGGCGCTGAGCGAGCTCGGTGTGGATGCGGCCGACGAAGCGCTGGTCGAGGAGTTGGCTGCCGCCGTGCTGACCCGTGTGGACGCCTGGGCGGCTGTTGCCAACACGCCGCAGGGCGCTGCCGGTCCGCTGGCCCCCGTGTTGGGCGAGTATTTCGATATGGTGCCGCTGCTGGGCCGCCAAGTTGCGGCGGTGTCGCCCAACGGCCTGCCGCTTGCGGTCGGCGTGTTTGCGGGCCTGGACATCTGGGGCCGCGCGACTATCAAGACCGATGCCGGCGAGCAGGAGTTTCCGCCCGAGGCCGTACGCATTCGCGGGCTGTAACGCGAGACGCCCGTGCTCAAAGATAACGATGACAACGA
>USQE01000287.1 GCA_900556675.1 uncultured Collinsella sp. | reverse complement strand
TCCCAAGCGCGCCGGCCGTCGTTTTCTGTTGCTGCCGTTTACTCGGCGAGCTGCTTTAGCACATCGCAGGCGATCTCGACGGCATCGTCGATGCAACCAGGGCAGCTGCGGAGCGGACCCTTATCCGATCCGACGCCCTTGAGCGTGCCGCAGACGGTCGTTGTGTTCTTCGTTTTAAAACGCTTGGCGATTTCGCGCGACAGCTTGTAGGTCTGGCCCTTGGTCTTGGGGTTTTCCATGCCGTCGCTCATTACAAAACCCATGATGGCCACGGCGCCCGAGATGGCGCCGCAGGTTTCGGTCATGCCGCCCATGCCGGCGCCAAAGCCCTCGGTGAGGGTAAAGGCGACCTGGGGGTCGAGTCCGACGGCAGGTGCGAGCGTGCAGGCGACGGCCTGGGCGCAGTTGAAGCCACGGGCATGGTATTCGGCAGCCTGAGCCTGACAGGCGGTGATGTCGAGCTGGGCCGTATCGATTTGCTTCATCGTTGTCTCCTTAGTCACGGTGTACCCGCCTATGGTACCCATGACGGTGCGTGTAATCATCGAGAGCTTCATGGATGCCTCATTTTTATCTATCGAGCAAATGCCCAAGGCTTGAGATAAATACCCCTGATCAATTTGTCCCATAACCTACCTTGGGGATGGGTTGAGAGGGGTGCAGGGTAGCGGTATCGTGAACCGAATAAAAACAAAACCCAAGTAAGGGAGTTGGATATGAGCGAGCAGACCATCGGTACGACATGTGTTCAGGGCGGGTATCACCCGGGAGATGCGGAGCCGCGCCAGGTGCCCATCTACCAGTCCACCACGTGGAAGTACGACACGTCCGAGCACATGGGCAAGCTGTTTGACCTGGAGGAGTCGGGCTATTTCTACAGCCGTCTGCAGAATCCCACGTGCGATTTGGTTGCCGCCAAGATCTGCGAGATGGAGGGCGGCACCGCAGCGATGCTCACGAGCTCGGGCATGGCCGCGAACTTCCTCGCGATCTTTAACGTTGCCGGCGCCGGCGTTCACGTGGTCGCGAGCTCCGCCATCTACGGCGGTACCTACAACCTGTTGGCTCACACCATGGGTCGTATGGGCTTGACCTGCACGTTCGTTGCCCCCGACTGCACCGACGAGGAGCTCGAGGCAGCCTTCCAGCCCAACACCAAGCTTGTCTTTGGCGAGACGATTGCTAACCCCGCCCTTGCCGTGCTCGATATTGAGCGCTTTGCCAAGGCCGCGCACGACCACGGCGTACCGCTGATGGTCGACAACACCTTCCCGACGCCCGTGATGTGCCGTCCCTTTGAGTGGGGCGCCGACATCGTCACGCACTCCACCACTAAGTACATGGATGGCCATGCGGCCTACCTGGGTGGCGTGATCGTCGACCATGGCCAGTTTGACTGGATGGCCCATGCGGACAAGTTCCCGGGTCTCACCACGCCTGACGAGAGCTACCACGGCGTGACCTATGCCGAGAAGTTCGGTCGCGAGGGCGCCTTTATTACCAAGGCCACTGCGCAGCTTATGCGCGACCTCGGCCCCATGCAGAACCCGCAGGCGGCGTTCTTCCTGAACAGCTCGCTCGAGAGCCTGCACGTGCGCATGCCGCGCCATTGTGAGAATGGTCTGGCGGTCGCCAAGTTCCTGCAGAGCCACCCCAAGGTACGCTTCGTGAGCTATCCGGGCCTGGAGGGCGACAAGTACTATGACATCGCTCAGAAGTACATGCCCAACGGTACTTGCGGCGTCGTGAGCTTTGGCTTTAACGGTGGTCGCGCGGCGGCCGAGACCTTTATGAAGAGCCTTAAGCTCGCCCAGATCGCCACGCACGTGGCCGACGCCCGCACCTGCTGCTTGCATCCGGCAAACGCCACCCATCGCCAAATGAACGATGAGGAGCTCATCGCCTGCGGCATCTCTGCCGACATGGTACGCCTGTCGTGCGGTCTCGAGGACACGGCCGATCTGATTGCCGACCTTGAGCAGGCGCTCGAGCAGTGCTAGGCTAGCGTTCGCACGAGGCGC
>USQE01000286.1 GCA_900556675.1 uncultured Collinsella sp. | reverse complement strand
AGAATCGCGGTGCCGACACGCCGGTCGCTTCACGTCGCCAGCGCGCCTACCAGATTTTTAACGATGAGAAGGCCTTTGACGGCAAGCACGGCGAGCGCTTGATTCGGCGTATGACCGAAAAGGGCATCAGCATGCAGGCGATCAAGGTCGCCCCCAATCGCCCCGTGCACTTTACGGGCTTCTTTACGCTGGGCGCCGACAAGCCGTTCATTATGGTCGAGAACCTGGACACCTACGACGAGATCGTCAAGCTGCTGCGTGGCCGCAAGCACGCCAGGCTCTTTGGCATCAAGGTGGGCGGCGTGATTTTTGGCGGCGGATGCAAGGCGAGCGTCTCGCATGCCCTGGACGATTATCTGGCCGAGATTGGCTATCGCTTTAACTACGTCTACTACGTGGGCGATATCGATCGCGAGGGCGCGCGCATCGTCGAGCAGACTCGCAATGCCAATGTGGTTGAGATTCGCCTGCATGCCGGCGTGTATCGCGCTATGCTCGCCGAGCATAAGCGTCGCGTGAAGGCCGGCGGCGAGTGCGAGCCCGCGGCTGCCAACCAGGGTGTGCCGCAGAACCTGGCAGCGACGATCAAAGATCTGCCCATGGTCACGCGCGTGCAGTTCCGCAACGTGCTGCGCGAGGGCGGGCGCATTCCGCAGGAGATTCTGATGACCGCAGACTATCGGGATGGCGACTCGGGAAGCTTCGACCGCATGCTGAACAATTAGCTCCGCCGTTCTACCGAACGGCGGTCTTCTTGACGCTGCGAGGGGCCCTGGCACGGCAATCTGACGTTCAACTTCGGCGGCGCGACCAGAAGGTCAGCGCCGCCTTGTTTCACGTCACCTTGCCATACCAGGGCCCCTCTCGCTGTCACGTCCAAAACATCGAGGTTAAGTGGCCTCCTGTTCGTGCGGAACTCGCGATAAACCTAAGCCGGTGTCCCCGCTCTCCCGGGGCCTGTGGTTACCTGGTTGTTGCATGCGGCTCGCTTTTCGGAATTGGGCTGATATTTCAAGATGTAAGGCGCTCTTGGTCCTAATGGGCTTGGGGCGCCTTCGCGTTTCCTCAGCTCCGCACCCTTGCGGGTTCGAATCCCTCCGCTTGCCCACAAGAAAGCGCCCTGGGCCGTTATGGGCTCAGGGCGCTCAATTTTAATGGCTGGGACGGAGGGATTCGAACCCCCAACAGCCGGCACCAAAAACCGGAGTTCTACCGTTGAACTACGTCCCAATGTGTGGTGTTGCCCAAAAGCAACTCGTTTAGTTTACCTAATCTGCGAGGGCATCGCAAACGCCATCGAGCAGGCGTACGGCGAGTGTCTGCGCGTCGCTGGCCGTGAAGGTGCCGTTGTAGCGCGTCATGCCCGTGAGCTCAATGCGAATGCGTGCCGGCTTCTGCTGTGCGGCGACATTGGCAGTGCGGATGCGCTGGGCTAGGTTGTGGCACTCGGCGAGGGCAATCGTGGCGCGCGGTGCGGCGTCGGCGGGCAGCTCGTCGCTTGCGATTTCGAGCACCAGGTCAACGTCGGTTGGGACCTCGGAGTCGCAGAGCATCATGCCGCTGTTGTCGGTCGTTGCCGTGGCGATATTCCACATACGCGACGCAACACTGCGTGCGATGGGGTCCTCGCCGATAACGGCAATCTGAAAGCGCTCGAGCACGTTGGCGGCGCGAGCAAAACCGATGCGGGACTCGGCTTCGGTGACCGAGGGCTTGCCCTCCCACACATGGTGCAGGCGGTTGATGTAGGCGTAGGTGTCCTGGAAGGCCATGCCGTCGGCAAACAGGCCGACATTTTCCTGGAACTGCTGCAGGGCGGCCTCGGTATGCGGACCAAAGTAGCCGTCGTCTTCGCCACAGGCAAAGCCCAAAACGTTGAGAGCGCGCTGCAGGGCCTGCACATCGGCGCCATGGAAATTGGGCATGCGCAGATAGAGAGTGCGGTCGCCCAGCTTATACGAAGCGTCTACAAGGGCGCTCCAGCAGGGGATATCGACGGCATGACCGGCAGCAAGGCCGCTGTCGA
>USQE01000285.1 GCA_900556675.1 uncultured Collinsella sp. | reverse complement strand
TTCGGGGCGAGCTTCGAAAGGTTAAAGTCGTCCGGTTGGTATCGGTCGACGAGGGTTCTCCGGGGCCGTTGCTTTGGCTTCGAAACGTGCTCCTTGCCGTTATCGCGCCCGCGACCGATCCGGCGCGCTCGCTCATTGCCGGCGTTGTCTGTGGACGCTCGTCCGAGCTGCGCGCCCAGCCGGCGGGCGATTGGTTTTCGGTAACGGGCACCGCACATCTCATCGCCGTCTCGGGCAGCCATCTTGCCATCGTGGGGTTTGTGATTGAGAGCGTCCTGCAAAAGACGCGCCTCTCTCGTGGGCTGCAGCGGTGGTTGCTGGTGCTGGCCCTTGCTGCCTATGCCGTCTTTACGGGCGCCTCGCCCTCGGCCGTGCGCGCGTGCTGCATGGTGGCGGCGTCGCTTATCGCCAACGGCGCCGGACGTCGTCGTCATGGCCTCTCGGCTCTGTTTGTCACCATGGCAATCTTTGTGTTGCTGCGTCCGACGGTATTGTTCGAAATGGGTTTTCAGCTTTCGTGCGCCAGTGTTTTTGCCATCCTTTGCTTTTGCCCCTACGCCACCTACGCCTTGGGCGAGCTGGGCATGCCATCGGGTGTCGCCAGCGTTTTGTCTGTCACGTTGTGCTCACAACTCGCGACACTTCCCGTAACCATTCCCGCATTTGGGACGTTTTCGCTCATTGCCCCGCTTGCAAATGCCGTGATCGGTCCGGTGATAAGCGTGCTGCTCGCATCGTCGGTTGTGCTGGCACCCTGCTCGCTTGTTCCGCTTTTGCGTCACGGGGCGCTCGTGGTGCCCATGATTGTCGCTCGCTGCGCCCTGTTCTTTGAGCAGCTCTTTGCTGCCGTTCCGGGTGCATCCGTAAGCGTGCCGCCCGATACGCCCTTGGTATACGTGGTGCCGTTTGTGCTGGCGGTCCTCTTGGTCTGGTGGTCACGCCCCCGCGCGCGCCCCATGGAAGTGGGGCTGCTGTGTTTGATGCTTGCAGCGGGTGCTCCGTATGTCTATTGGGATCGATGCGCGCCGCCTTCGGTGACGGTCCTCGATGTTGGCCAGGCCGATGCGATTCTGGTTCGTCAGGGTAGCGCCGTGGCGCTCGTCGACTGTGGGCTCGATGAGCGCGTGGTGTCGGCGTTGGTTCGCAATAACGTCCACCATATCGATGCCGTCTTCATTACGCATTGGGACGAAGACCATTGGGGTGGTCTTCCCGATGTGCTCGATCAGTTTTCGGTTGGAACCATTGCGGTCGCGGCTAATGCGCTGGAGGATGCGCCTGCTGAGGTTCTAAATCGCCCGGGCGTAACGTATATGCAGGTGGCTCGCGGGGACACGATCGATATCGGCACATTTCGGGCTCGTGTGATGTGGCCGTTTGACACGGTGGATGGTGAGGGCAATGAAGACTCGCTTGTCTTGCTGCTCAGTTATGCCCAGGGAGGCCAGAGTCTCCGCTTGCTGCTCACCGGTGATGCCGAGCTCGATCAGGAACGCGAGTTTGTACAGGAGGTGGGGGATATCGATGTGCTCAAGTTGGGACATCACGGCTCAAAGGTTTCTGTCGACTTAGACCTGCTGGGCACGCTTAAGCCCGAGCTCTCTATCGCGAGTGCGGGCGAGGGCAACCGCTACGGTCATCCATCCGATGCCTGTATTGATGCCGTGAAGGAAGCGGGCGGCGTGTTCGCGTGCACCATCGAACACGGCGACATTAGCGTCACGCCGACTGCGAATGGCTTTGCGATGCGATGCCAGAGACCGTGACGACGTCGTTGGCGTGTGGTGAGCCCCTGGGCTAGAATGGCACGGTACGAACACGAGAGCCTGCGGGAGGGGAGCGCGATGTCCGAAACCGGTCTGTTGCCGGCATATCTAATCGTCGGTACCGACGGAGTCAAACGCGACCACGCCGTCTCGCGTATGAAGGCGCGTCTGGAAAAGACGGGCATGGTCGAGTTCAACCTCGACGAGCGCGATATGACCAAAGACCCCGATATCGAGTCGATTATCGGATCGCTCAACACCTTTC
>USQE01000284.1 GCA_900556675.1 uncultured Collinsella sp. | reverse complement strand
GATATGGTCCAATGGTCGCGTAACGAAAGGAGTGGTTGGGTTGTTCAAAGCGGTAAAACCCGTGGTACAGGTCGCTTTGTTGATCGTCGGAATTGCCATGGTGTGCTTTGGTGTTATGCGTGGCGAGGCGGATGCCGTGCTGGCCAAAGCGATTAGGCTGTGCTTGGAGTGTATCGGAATTGGATAAAAGAGAAAACACCGCGTCGTATGTTTTAGCCCGATTTCGCGGATTCATTCAGGCAGCGGCGACGCTCATCACCAACATTCACCTACCAAACTTCGCCAAAGGCGGCATCTATCAGGGTGCGGGAAAAACAGTCTGCGTACCCGGGCTTAACTGCTATTCGTGCCCCGCGGCATCGGGTGCGTGCCCCATCGGGTCGTTCCAGTCGGTGGTGGGTTCATCTAAGTTCAACTTCTCCTACTACGTTACCGGTACGCTCATTTTGCTCGGCGTGCTGCTGGGACGCTTTGTATGCGGCTTTCTGTGCCCGTTTGGCTGGCTTCAGGAGCTGCTTCATAAGATTCCCGGCAAAAAGTTCTCCACGAAAAAGCTCAAGCCGCTCACGTACATCAAGTACGTCGTGCTGTTGTTTGCCGTGGTGCTGCTGCCCGTCTTGGTGGTTAACGACGTGGGGATGGGAGACCCGTTCTTTTGCAAGTACATCTGTCCACAGGGTGTGCTCGAGGGCGCCATTCCGCTGGCGGCTGCCAATGCCGGCATTCGATCTGCGTTGGGACAGCTCTTTACTTGGAAACTTGCCGTTCTCATTGCCGTGGTAGTGCTGAGCGTTTTGTTCTACCGCCCCTTCTGCAAATGGATTTGTCCACTCGGCGCATTCTATGCGCTCATGAATAAGGTGTCCCTACTGGGGATCCGGGTCGATGCATGCAAATGCGTCTCGTGCGGCAAGTGCTCAAAGGTTTGTCAGATGGACGTTGATGTGGTCCGCGCGCCCAATCATGCCGAATGCATCCGGTGCGGAAAGTGCATCGGGGCCTGTCCCGTCGATGCCATCAGCTATCGCTATGGCCTGGATGTGTCGGCGGAAAAGCTCCCCTTGACCGCCGATAAAAAGTAAACAAGCTTCGACAAAACGGAGGAATGACCATGAAGCTTTCTAAGATTGCGGCCCTGTTTATGGTGCCGGTATTGGCCTTATGCCTTGTGGCATGTTCGGCGCCCGGTGGCAATGTGAGCGAATCTGCGAGCTCCGATCCTAAGATCGCAGAACTCACTGCGCAGGAGCCGGCCAATGCCGACGAGGCCGCCGAGCTGTATGCGAAGCTCATGCAGAAGGAGAACGATATCTTTTCGAGTGATAACGCGCTGTGGGAAAAGGTATTCAATGCGGCAAATAAAGACTCGGCAATGATTGAGGACGGCAGCAATTACGGCGATTTCCTGCTCAAGACCATCGACGGCGCCAAGGATGAGTTCACGGCGGATGAGCTCAAGACGCTCAAGGCCGGTGCACAGCAGATCAAGGAGATCGAGGACAAGCTCGAGAGCCTGGAGAAGGAGTTCCCCGGCTGTGGAAGCACGCCGAGCGCAGGCGAGAGCGTCGACGCTTCGGCCGCTGGCATGACGGCTGGCGCCAATGCTTCGAACGAGGCGACGAAGTTCCCCAGCTTTACGGGCAAGGACCTGGATGGCAACGACGTGAGCAGCGACGAGCTGTTCTCTAAGAACAAGGTCACCGTCATGAACTTCTGGTTCACTACTTGCAAGCCGTGCGTGGGCGAGCTGGGCGATCTTGAGAAGCTGAATCAGGAGCTTGCCGAGAAGGGCGGCCAGGTCGTGGGCGTCAATTCCTTTACGCTCGATGGCAACAAGGGCGAGATCGCAGATGCCAAGGACGTGCTGAGCAAGAAGGGCGTGACATATAAGAACATCTGGTTCAAGTCGGATAGCGAGGCCGGTAAGTTCACGTCAAATTTGTTCTCGTTCCCGACGACGTATGTCATCGATCAGAATGGCAACATCGTAGGGGATCCAATCGTGGGAGCCATCAGCTCCGCCGAGCAGCGCGCAGCG
>USQE01000283.1 GCA_900556675.1 uncultured Collinsella sp. | reverse complement strand
AAGACCATACGCCTACGGGCGAAGGACCACCAAACTGGGTTAGGCAGCCGGGCAGATCTTCTTGAAGAGCTCGATGACGTCGTCGAGCGTCGCCTCGCGCGGGTTGCCCGGGAAGCAGGCGTCAGCCATGGCGTCCTTGGCCAGGATCTCGATCTCGTCAGCCTTCATGGCCTCGCAGACGTGTGGGATGTTCACGTCGGCAGAGAGCTGCTTAACGGCGGCGATGGCGGCATCGGCGGCCTCGGCGGTGCTCATGCCCGTGGTGTCAACGCCCATGGCGACGGCAACCTTGGCCAGGCGCTCAGCGCAAACCGGCTTGTTGAACTCCATGGCGATCGGCAGCAGCATGGCGCAAGCGACGCCGTGCGGGGTATCGTAGTGAGCGGACAGGGTGTGAGCCATGGCGTGGTCGATGCCCAGGCCAACATTGGAGAAGCCCATGCCGGCGACATACTGACCAAGAGCCATGCCCTCACGGCCGGAGCCGGGCTGGCCGGACTTGGCCTCGGCGACGGAGTCGCGCAGGTTCTCGCTGATCAGCTTAATGGCCTCAAAGTGGAACATGTCGGAGAGCTCCCAAGCGCCCTTGGTGGTGTAGCCCTCGATGGCGTGGGTCAGAGCGTCCATGCCGGTGGAAGCAGTCAGGCCGGCGGGCATGGAAGCCATCATGTCGGGGTCGACGACGGCGACCTCGGGGGCGTCGTTGGTGTCGACGCACACGAACTTGCGGACCTTCTCGGGGTCGGTGATGACGTAGTTGATGGTCACCTCGGCGGCGGTACCGGCGGTCGTCGGCACGGCGATGGTGAACACGGCGTGGTTCTTAGTGGGAGCAACGCCCTCGAGGCTGCGGACATCGGCGAACTCGGGGTTGTTGATGATGATGCCGATGGCCTTAGCGGTGTCCATGGAGGAGCCGCCGCCGATGGTCACGATAGCGTCAGCCTCGGCGGCCTTGAAGGCCTCGACGCCGTCCTTGACGTTCTGGATGGTGGGGTTGGGCTTGATCTCGGAGTAGAGGCTCCAAGCGATGCCGGCGGCGTCGAGCTCGTCGGTCACCTTGGCGGTAACGCCAAACTTGACCAGATCGGGATCGGAGCAGACGAAAATCTTCTTGTAGCCGCGACGCTGGAGCTCGCCGGGGATTTCCTTGATGGCGCCGGAACCATGATAAGAGATGGTATTGAGAACGAAACGATTAGCCATTGATAGCCTCCCATCGTGTGCGGGGCACCCATTACGCCCCACGCTATGAGTCCCATCCTAACGCTTTTGAAACGAAAAACGCGTGAGAACGTCAAAATTGTTAAAGCGTTTCAACAGATGATGAAAAATATTGCGGCAAAGGGACAGCCCCTTTGCCGCATTCGGTTACTTTCGGCAGCCCTCTTTCCAAGCCTCGGCCGCAACCTTCCAGCGTAAGCGCAAGTCGCGCTCGCGGTCGATGAACATGATGGCAAACGCGACAAACAGCAGCAAGCTCGCCACGACGATGGCATGCAGGCCCATGCGCTCAATACACCAGTTGCCCAACACGGCGCCAAACACAAAGATAAAGATCACGCCAAAGTACAGCAGGCCGTTTTCCAAAAAGCCGCGCCTGTGGGTGATGATGTAATCGTCCACGTTTTGCAGCGCGTTGCGCAAGTTGCCGATGCACATGGTCGTAGCGATACCGTGACCGTGAATCTTGCGGAAGCTCTCGACCTGCATACCGCAGGCAAACGAAGTGAGGCAGTTGGCGAGCAGGTTGTAACCGCCACCGGGGATAAAGCTCACGCCCAGCAAGATGACGGCTTCAAAAAACACCGTCACCTGGCGCCAGTGAATCACGCTGCCGAACCGCTCGTGAACCAGGTCGGCAAGCATAATGCCCACGGCAAACGACACCACGGGGAAGAAATAGCGTCCCGCCAGCTGCCAGTTGCACTCCGAGATGCTTACACCCACGAGCAGGATGTTGCCCGTCTGCGCGTTGGCGAAAACATGGTCGCGCCCAATGTACGAATACACGTCCATAAAGCCACCGGCGAGCGCCAAGATGATGCCCAGCTCAATAGA
>USQE01000282.1 GCA_900556675.1 uncultured Collinsella sp. | reverse complement strand
CCAGCGTGTTTTCCATACGACCGTCGTTGGGCGTCATGACCGAGCAGTTGATATCCAAGTAGCGGTCGGCGATGGCGCGAAGGATGTCGGGAGCCTCCGGATCAATCATCATGGCCGCCGTGCGCTCGCCCGAGCAGTCGTCCATGCACACGACCACACCGCCGTTGGACTCGATGGTGCGACCGATCTTATTGATCACGCCACCCACCGGGCAGCCGGTGATCAGAATGCGCTTGGCATCCGCCGCGACCGGGCGCTCGCCCGCGTCGTAGGCCTCGCGCAGCTTGGCGACCTTTTGCTCCAGCTGCTGCGTATAGGCCTCGATATCAAAGCTGAACGTGCCGGCAAACATGGTGCTCATCAGGTCGACGCCGCTCATGGCCGCAGGCTGGTTGGCCTGAAGCGCAAACATCTCGAGCTGCGCCGCACGCAAGCGGTTGCGACGACGGACGGCAGCGCGCAGGTCATCGTCGGTAATCGTGATGCCGTAGAAGCCCTCGAGCTCCTCCTTGAGCAGGCGGCACTCCTCGTACCAGCCCTCGCGCTCGTAGGCGCGGTCGCGGCCCTGCGGAAGATGCAGAATGTGCGTGCGCTTGAGCTCGTTGAGTAGCTCGTACATCTTCTTCTTGCCGTCGCAGGTGGTCTCGCCGATGATCATGTCGCTAAAGTACGTAAACGGGCACTTTTGCGAATAGGCAAAACCGTATGTCGACTTGATGAGCGGGCACAGGTTTGCCGGCAGCACCTTCTCGGCCTCGGGAATCACCTCGTCGGATGTGCCGCACAAGGCCACACTTGCAGCGCCCGCGGCATCGATAATCTCGAGCGGCGTATAGCTGCACAAAAAGCCGACCAGGCGATTACCCGCCTGCTTATAATCCTTGACGCGAATAAACGCCGCCTTGCGTTGCTCGTTGAACTCCTCAAACGTGCGCGGCAACGGCTGTTCCTCGATATCGGCCATAGTAGTTCCCCTCTCTTGCACCGATATACCGACAATTAAACAACGAACCCACGCCATACCCAAAAGGAAGCATCCTCTAGGGAATGGCGTCGATAAGCTCCTGCGTATACGGATCGCTCGGGTGCGCGATCACGTCCTCGGCCGCGCCTTCCTCGACAAGACGACCGTGGTAGAGCACGCCAATCCGGTCGGACATATGCCGAACCACGCGCATATCATGCGTGATAAACAGCAGCGCCACGCCCGTCGTGCGCTGCAGGTCGCGAAGCAAGTTGAGCACTTGGGCCTGAACGGACACGTCAAGCGCCGAGACCGGCTCGTCGCATACCACAAGGCGCGGCTCGCAAATAAGCGCCCGTGCCAGATTGAGTCGCTGACGCTGTCCACCCGAAAGGTCATGCGGATAGCGGTCATAATGCTCTGCCAGAAGACCGACCGAGGCCAGGGCCGAGAGCGCGCGCCCATGGCGCTCATCCGCATCGCGCACGCCGGCGATAATCAGCGGCTCCTCCAAAATGCGGCCGACACGGTTGCGCGGGTCAAAGGCCGTAGAACTATCCTGGAATACCAGCTGGATCTCACGGCGAAACGGCTTGCGTTCGCGCTCCGACATCGTGGCGAGGTCGTGCCCGCGATAGACAATCGAGCCGGAATCCGCACGCTCGAGACCACAGATCAGGCGACCAGTCGTCGACTTGCCCGATCCGGATTCGCCAACCAGGCCATAGACCTCGCCCGGCGCGATCTCAAACGACAGATCGTCCACGGCGGTAAAGGCCTGACGCTTAAAACCTGAGCCCGGCATGGGATACGTTTTAGTCAGATGTGAGACCCTAAGCAGGGCTTCGCTATCAACAGCCATGGCACTCCCCTTTCTCGACAAGCCAGCATTTAGACCGGTCGCACGCATTAACGGCAACCAGCGGAGGCTCCTGTGCGCGGCAACGCTCGTCCGCCCGGGCGCAACGAGGCGCAAAGCGGCATCCACAGGGTATTGCCGTAAGCGGCGGCACTGTGCCCGGAATATCCGCCAGCGTGTCAACTCGCTCGCCTTCGAGCGACGGAATGCTCGCGATGAGCCCCTGGGCATACGGGTGGCTCGGGCGCTCCATAAGGCCGCAGGCGTCGATCTCTTC
>USQE01000281.1 GCA_900556675.1 uncultured Collinsella sp. | reverse complement strand
ACTAATCATGAGCTCGTGCTCTACGTTATGACCGGCTGCCCGTATTGCATAAAGGTCAAGCGCTTTTTGGCCGATAACGGCGTGACCATTCCCGAGCGCGATATCTCGACCGACCCCGTTGCCGAGCAGACGCTCATCGCCGTCGGCGGAAAACGCCAGGTTCCCTGCCTGTTCATCGACGGCAAGCCACTCTACGAGTCGAGCGACATCATCGCGTGGGTACAGGAGAACCTGCTCTAGTGCAACACGGCCATTGGGGACGTTCTTAAATGACTAGTCGTTAAAGAACGTCCCCAACGACCAACTAGCTGTGGAAGCGGGCTATGGGTGCAAGTGGCTGCTCGCGAAAGACGCGCTCGACGGCGGCGCGGTATTCGTCGACCTTTTTAGTCTTGCGTACGAGTTTGTGGACGGTAGCGGGGTCGGCGAAAGCGCATTTGGCGTAGAACCACCACTCCTTCATGCGAAAGACCGCATTGCCGCCAATCTCTTCTGCATATGTCGCAAACAGCGTGTCGTGGAAGCGCTGCAGCTCAGCAGCCGTTGCAGCAGGGCCGCCCTTGACCATGCGAGCCAGCGCGGGGTTCGCAAGCAAGCCACGCCCCAGCATCACATGGCGTGTACCGGGATAGGCCTCCACCAGCACGTCCATATCCTCAAGATCGAAAATGTCGCCGTTGTATGCCACCGGAAACGGCGCTCGTTCCAGCGTCTCGCCATAAAACTCTTTGCGCGGCGAGCCCGTATAGCGGTCCTTTTGCACGCGCGGATGCACGATCAGCTCTGCCAGCGGCATGCGGCAATACAGATCGAGTACGCGCTCGTATTCGTCGTCGCTCTCCAGCCCCAGCCTGGTTTTTACCGATACCGGCAACGGCGAGCGCTCGCACACATCGCTCAAGAACACCTCGAGCTCGTCGAGATTGCGCAAGAAACCCGAGCCCTTGCCCTTGGCAACAACCGTACCCGAGGGGCAGCCAAGGTTGAGATTGACCTCGCAGTAGCCCATGTCAGCGAGCACCTGTGCCGCCCACACAAACTCGTCCGCGTTCTTGGACATCAGCTGAGGCACCACGTTGAGCCCCTGGTTATTGGCAGGATCGATCTCCTTAAACGCCTTGCCGCCAAAGCGGTTTCCCACCCGCGGCGGCGGCAAAAACGGCGTGTAATAACAATCGAGCGCACCGAAGCACTCCGCATGCACGCGACGAAACACATGCCCGGTAATCCCCTCCATGGGGGCCAGCGAAAGGATCATCTACTCTTCTCTCATATCAACGAACATGACTAAGGGACTGCCCCTTTGTCATGTTCATTATGCCTTGTGCTTCAACACCACGCCATTAGCGCCATGTTAGAGCAACTGACGCCCTGCACTCATTTATACTCAAACGCATGCGTGCATCGCCCCCGAATAACGATGAGAGTCGAGGCCCCATGCAGCAGCTCACCGAACAAGAAAAGAAACGCATCCAGCGGTACTGTACATACCCCAAGATCGCAGCGACCGCGCTCGTCATGTCGTTCGTAGCATGCCTGTTGATGTTGCCGCTCCAAATGATCAACGACATCGCGTTCCACCAAAAGGAATTCCAACCCGCGGGCATATATACCGCTATCGCACTCACCGCAATCGAACTCGCCATCTTTTGCTATTGCGCTCTTGCGCCGCGCTTTGGAATGCAGGGCAAACAGTGGAAGGAGTTGCAGAGTAGGCTTGCGGTAGCCCAAACCAACAAAGACCGCTCCGCGGAGGTCGCCGGTGTGCTTGCCACGCAAGCTGCCGGCCGCCTGCTCAAGAACAGCGATAACGATCTCGCGCGCAACCTAGGCGGCGCCGCCGAGGTTACCAGCGCCGTAGGGGCAGTTGCCACCGCGGCGGACGTACTAGCCGAAACCTCGAGCAATGCCGAGGCCATGGCAAACGCATACGGCGTGACGATTCCAAGCGTCAAGAAGCAGGTCATAGCTCTCGCGGTGGTGCCCGCCATTGTGCTGCTTGGCGTCTATATCCCACAGTTTGTCCAGGGAAGTAACGAGCTTCAGGTAAGAAAGGCTGCAGCCGCCGAGCAGCTCGCCATCGCACAAGATGCCTTGGAGCCCGT
>USQE01000280.1 GCA_900556675.1 uncultured Collinsella sp. | reverse complement strand
TGTGGAGCATATCCCCAACGCGTGGACCAAGGGCATGGGCACCACTCCGAGCGTCGTGCTGTTTTTGACCTGCGATGCCTTTGGCGTGTTGCCGCCCATCTCGCGCCTGACGGCCGACGCCGCCATGTACCACTTTGTGACGGGCTTCACCGCCAAGATCCCCGGCACCGAGGTCGGCGTCACCGAGCCCACGCCCACTTTCTCCTCGCTGTTTGGCGAGCCGTTTATGCCGCTCGACCCCATGGTCTATGCCAAGATGCTCGGCGAGCGTATCGCCGACGGTCGCACCCGCGTCTATCTGGTCAACACTGGCTGGATTGGCGGCGGTTATGGCGTGGGCCATCGCATCGAGCTAGCCTACACGCGCGCCCTGGTGGCCCGCGCCCTCGACGGTACCATCGAGGACAGCGAGTTCGTGCACGATGATATCTTTAATGTCGACATTCCCACCACGTGCCACGGTGTGCCCGACGGCATCCTGGTGCCGCGCCAATACTGGCAGAGCACCGCGCGCTACGACGAGGCCGCGCACAACCTAGCCGTGATGTTCGAGGAGAACTTCGAGAAGAAGTACTCGCACCTGCCCGAGTCCGTCAAGGCCGCCGGCCCGCACGCTCCAGTGCCCGCCGAGGCCCGTCATCGCGGCCGCGGCCTGCTGGGACTTCGGCTGTAGTATCGCCGCGAGTTCAAAACCGCCACAAAGGGGACAGGCACCTTTGTGGTGGTTTTGCTTGCGCGGATGACTCGGGTTACAATACGCCTGACATATCGTCCCCTTCTCCGGATGGGGACAGCGCAAGCGCTC
Source organism: uncultured Collinsella sp. (assembly GCA_900556675.1). Taxonomy (GTDB): domain Bacteria; phylum Actinomycetota; class Coriobacteriia; order Coriobacteriales; family Coriobacteriaceae; genus Collinsella. The sequence goes on along the minus strand of USQE01000280.1, from coordinate 1,302 downwards.
TTGTGACGGCACCGTAGGACTTTGAAGGTGGCCGTTGTAAGGGCGCTTTTTGTTTAGGCATTCGCATTGGGGCGAATCGTGAAGGGAGCACGTATGAAGAGCTTTATTGCCGAGGATTCATTCTGGGAGCTGTTTCCGCAGGCAGCGGTCGGTGTGGTGGTCGTGGAGGGTATGAAGCCCGCGTCTCAGATTCCTCAAGAGGACGTGGATGCGATTGCGGCGTTGCTCGATCGCGCGAATATCGATGCGGAGCGTCATCTGACCAGCGATACAATCAGCGAGAACGCACCGGTCAAGGCATGGCGCGAGGCCTATCGTCTGTTCAAGACCAAAAAGGGCGCGCGCTGTTCAATCGAGAACCTGCTCAAGCGCGTGCTCAAGGGCAAGCCGGTGGGCCACATTACACCCGCGGTGGATATTTACAACACGGTGTCGTTGACCTACGCGTTGCCCGTGGGAGGCGAGGATTTGCATGCGATTGAGGGCGATCTGCGCCTGGCGGTCACTGATGGTGGCGATGCGTTCCTGCCGCTTGGCGAGGAAGCGGATGACCCGACGCTTCCCGGCGAGCTGGCCTACATCGATGATGCGGGCGCCGTGTGCCGCTGCTGGAACTGGCGCGACGGCGTTCGAACGGCTCTGTCCGACGATTCGGCCGACGCATTCCTGGCTATTGAGTGTGTAGAGCCCGAGCGCATGGGGGACTGTCAGGCCGCCATCGACCGTCTTGCCGATCTGCTTGAGCGCTATCTGGGGGCGACGGTTGTCGTTAAGACGCTTGTGACCCGCGACAATCCCCGCGTGGAGCTGTAGCAACTTCTGCAAATCATACTCGCCGGTCAAAACCACCACAAAGGTGCCTGTCCCCTTTGTGGTGGTTTTTATGTTGATGAGTTAACAAATAGGGCGCGCAGTGCTGGCGGCCGCTGGGTACGGTTAAGATGTTTACCCGTTAGCATTATGCAAGCGAAAGGCGGTCGTCTCCCATGCAGCAGAGCGACGAGACACGTTTCGAGGACTTTGTCGGACTGATCAGCGGACTCTACAAGGAGATCCAGCGCATTAAGACATCTGAGGGCGCAAGGCTGGGCCTTAAGGGCTCCGACATCATGTGCCTGTACTATCTTGAGCGCAGCAAGGACGGCCTGACTGGTGCCGACCTCGCCCGCATGGCTGGCGTGACCCGCGCTGCCGTCTCGCGCACGCTGGCGCATCTGGAGGAGGGCGGCTACGTCGAAGTCGACGATTCGGGCGATGCCGCCGTTAAGTATCGCGCCCCGGTTCGCCTGACCACGTTGGGCG
>USQE01000279.1 GCA_900556675.1 uncultured Collinsella sp. | reverse complement strand
GACGGTTGTTTCCGATGCGGGACTTCTTCTGGGAATCCGAAATAAAAATGTCACCTATGCATCTAACAGTGATGGAAAGATCGTTGTTTTTGAGCAGGATCGTTCGGCAGTGTTCCAGACGTTCGGCGAGGTCGTCTTCGGTCGCAATCGTAGATAGGATGGCAAACTCGTCGCCGCCTATGCGAAACGCCGCCTCGTCCACTTTCATATACAGTTTGAGATAGAGGCTTACCTGCAAGATATAACGGTTGCCCTCGTCATGCCCAAAGACGTCGTTGCAGTGCTTGAGATTGTCGATATCGATGAACGCCATGGTAACGGGGGTGTCCTGCTCCCAGAGCTCCTCGAGGGAACGGGCAAAGCCGCCACGGTTGCCAAGCCCGGTAAGCTGGTCGGTAAAGGCGGTCCTGATCAGATCCTCCTGACGCTCGAGAAGGTCACGGACGGTCTTTTCGAGCGTTTCGGTGTAATTGCTGACAGTTTCCATGTTCTAAGTGGCTTTCTGAAGTCGGGGCGGATTGCGTCGGGCGAGCTCGTTGTGTACACGCGTCGTTGCTCAGCGTTTTGCGTGTATCCAGGCCCCCGCCTTGCTGCGTTGTTGAGTTACTTTGCCGGCTAATGTTCGCTGTTGATAACTGCTGAGTAGTATAAACAACAGTACAAAATTATATAGGGGTGCACATGCTGTGGGTGGCTATTATTCGCCAAACCGCAACGCCTGGGTGCGCATGAAAAATGCGACTGGGGCGGTATATGTTGACGGGTATACTTGTCCCGGTTTTAAACGCAGGAACGGAGATGGTCGCATGACACAGCCAAATATGACGCGCACGGTGGGGCTTGCACTCGAGGGAGGCGGCTACCGCGGTATGTATACGGCGGGCGTGCTCGACGTTTGGATGGAGCACGGTTTGACCTGCGACCATATGGTGGGTGTCTCGGCGGGCGCGGCGTTTGGCTACAACTTTAAATCGCGCCAGATCGGCCGCGCCATTCGCTATAACAAGGCCTATTGTGCCGATAAGCGCTATGCGGGTGTAGCAAGCTGGCTGCGGACCGGCGATATGTTCAATGCCGATTTTGCCTATCACGAGGTGCCCATCGAGCGCGATCCCATCGACCTGGAGACATATCGCGCCTGCCCCATGCGGTTTACGTGCGTGTGCACCGATATCGAGACGGGCAAGGCCGTCTACCACGACCTGCCTTATGGCGATGAGCGCGATATCGAGTGGATCCGGGCGTCGTCGGCGATTCCCGTGGCGACGCGTCCCGTTGCTATTGACGGGCATAAGTATCTGGATGGTGGCGTGGCTGATTCCATTCCCAGCGCTTGGTTGTTTTCACAGGGGTATGACCGCAATATCGTGGTACTCACGCAGCCGGCGGGCTTTGTGAAGCAGCCCAACAGCGTGATGCCCATGCTGCGTCGCGTGTTCCGTCACTACCCGGAGTTTGTCGCAGCGCTTGAGCATCGGCATGAGGTTTACAATGCCACGCTCGATGACCTGGCACGTCGCGAGGCTGCCGGCGATATCTTTGTGGTGCGGCCGAGCGAATCGGTGAAGGTGCCGTCACTGTGCCGCGAACCGGATGAGCTCGAGCGCATCTACCAGGTCGGTCGCCGCGATGCGGAGGCGACTTTGCCGGCGTTGAAAGCGTATCTGGCGGGGTAAGGGTCGCATGCGGAAAGCGCATCCCAGAATGGACGTCCAAACTGGGATGCGCTTTCCGTTATTGAAGATATGAGGCTGCGGAGCAACTGCTCGGTCTAGACTTATGCCTGCTGCCAGGTGTCGACGAGCTCCTTGGCTGCGGCGTGGGGGTCGTCGGCGCTGCAGACGGCGCTCACCACAAAGAAGCCGTCGACGCCGGTGGCCTTAAGCTGCGGCAGGTCGGCCGTCTTGACGCCGCCGCCCACCACGATGGGCACGGGGCTTGCCGCGTGGAGTGCGGCCAGGTCCTCAAAGCTCTTGGTGATGATAGAGCCGTCGGCTGCGCGTCCGCAATCGCGCTTGGTCTCGGTCTCGTGGAGCGGGCCGATGCCCAGGTAGTCGACCAGGCTCATGTCGGCGGTCTTGACGTACTCGAGCATCTCCTCGCAGCGGGC
>USQE01000278.1 GCA_900556675.1 uncultured Collinsella sp. | reverse complement strand
CCCCTTGTTGTTTCAGATCGAGACATTCAGTCGAGTCTGCATTGTTCATCTCGATCTGTAACAACTACGGGTCCAAATGGTCTCTAGACGTTACTGATCGAGATATAAAGGCGGAAGGCAAGGCAGGCGACAGCTGCCCATCCCCTACTCCCATTCCTGTTCGTAGATGTTGAGGGACTTTACGTAGCGCCCCTGGGCACCCATGGTGTCGCGGACCAGTCTCAAAAAGAAGCTGATACACGAGGTATCGAAGCCATCTTCTAGGTCTTCCGGATGAACGGCACCAGGCCCGTCGACCGCTGTATCGCTCAGGCGCGCAATGTCGTAGAGATAGAGCTGCCCCGCCGTCAGCCAAATATCGTCAACGCACGCGATGCGCACCGCAATCGCACCATCGCGCCAGTGCTCTTTTTGCACGATATGTGGGTCGTAGATATCAAAACGACGGTCGGTGCGTGTGTCACGCAGCGCGACCATACCAGTCGCAGGATCCTTGTCCAAAATGCCAAAGCGCGAGAAATACTGCGTGTCGCGCACCTGCTCGAGCCGCCTGAGCGAAGCAGGCGAAAGCGACGCCGGCGGCTCGTCCACATACAGCTCCAGCAGCGTCTTACCACGGTAATGGGGACGCTCGAACAGCAGCCAATCGGTAAATGCCATGTTATAGGCCATGATTTCGTTTTGCGAAGGCTCCTCGCAATAGCTGAGCCATGGATCGACTATCACTTCGAACTGCGTGCGCGCCGACTCCAAAAACTGAAACTTGCGCAGCATCCAAAACTGGGCCATGTCGGCAATATCGTCACCGACGGCCTCGGTCAGACGTCCCCGGTCCAAAACATGATCAGCCATGACATCCTCCTCAAACTGATGAACCTCAATTTGAGCTTACGAGGAGAGCCGGTGGTCGCCGCCAGCGCGGGCGAAATGAGCATCGGGTTGCAAACCAGATGCTGACCGAATACTTGACGGAACGCTTGACCGATACGTTATACCAAAGCAAAACACCAGTTAAAAATAGGCAAATAAACAGAGCTTTTGAGCTTGCCAGCCGCAGCCATCACGAAAAGAGCAAGGCGCCGCGAGCCCGCACGTCAGCAAATGAGCAGTCAAACGTCAAGAGCGTCCCCAATGACTAGTCGTTGGGGACGCTCTTGAATGACTGTCTTACAGCGCCAGGGCCTCGGCAACCTCGGCGACGCAGGCGAGGGCATCGGCCATGGCGCTCACCACGAGCGAGCTGCCGTTGCGAGCATCGCCGGCCACATACACCGGCGCGGCATCCGCAGCAACGCCATCCACGCGGGCCGCAAGGTGCGAGTCCTCGGAAGCCATCACGGGCAACGGACGGCCCGCCGTGGCGACAGGCACGCCGACAGCTTCGAACACGCTGTGTTCCGGACCCGTATAGCCGCAGGCGATGAGCACCAGCTGCGCCGGCACCTCGTGCTCGGAGCCCGCAATGCGTTCGGGCTTGCCGGCCGACCAATCCAGGTCGACCACGCGCAGGCCCGCTGCCGCGCCCTTCTTGTCCAGCAGCACCTCGAGCGTATCCACGCCCCAGGCACGCATCTCACCGCCCATGGCAGCGATAGCCTCCTGCTGACCGTAGTCGGTCTTCTTAACGTTGGGCCACTGCGGCCAAGGGTTGCTCGCCGCACGCTTATCGGGCGCGGCCGGCAAGAACTCAAACTGACGCACGCTGCGCGCACCCTGGCGCACCGCGGTACCCACGCAGTCGTTGCCGGTATCGCCGCCGCCAATGACCACAACGTCCAGCCCGCGCGCGTTCACCGCAGGCTCACCGCCATCGAGCACCGAGACGGTCGAAGCCGTCAGATAGTCCACGGCATACACCACGCCCGGGGCATCCACATTCGCAGCCGAAAGACCGCGGGGTGCACGAGCGCCGGCAGCCACCACGACGGCGTCAAAGCCATTGAGCTTGGCCGCCACTGCAGGGTTCGTAACGTCAGCGCCCAGCTCAAAGACGATACCCAGCTCGCGCATGAGCGCCACGCGACGCTCGACCACAGACTTCTCGAGTTTCATGTTGGGAATGCCGTACATCAGCAGGCCGCCCACGCGGTCGGCGCGCTCAAACACGGTGACGG
>USQE01000277.1 GCA_900556675.1 uncultured Collinsella sp. | reverse complement strand
GCGGTCGGGGATGGCAAACACGCAGGCATAGCGCTTGCCCACGACCTCTTGGATGCGCGTCATAAAACGGTTGTCCGAGCCTGCGATGGCAGGCTGCTCAATCTTGAGCTCAGCCGTCACCGCACCGCCGGCACGGATGAGGCTCACGTAGTTCAGGCGCTGCTGGGAACCAAAGTCGAGTTGCTGGGCACGCACGTACAGACCGTCCAGGCGGTCGACACCCGCCTCGCCGGCACGTGCCTCGATATCCTCGTAGGCGTGCAGGCAATCGTCGAACAGCGAGCGCGGCTCGGACAGCACCACGAGCGCCTTGCCGCTCACATGCGATAGCGGGCTCACGGTCTGGCCGTACATCACCGGCAAAAAGCGGTCGAGCTCGGGCGTGACGATGCGTGCATCCACCATCTCGAGCAGCGCCGCCAGCTTGCTATCGTCCTGGCTGGCGCGATAGAGCGCCACATGCATGTTGTGAACCGCATCGTCGGTAAGCGCCAGCTCACGGCAGGGGAAGATCTCGATACTGTCCTCGTTGCCGATGGTTTGGCCCGTGGAGCTCACCATGCGGCGAATGCGATCAATTTCGTCGCCGAAGAACTCGATGCGCACGGGTGCCTTTTCCTGTGCGGGGAACACCTCGACGGTGTCGCCGTGAACGCGAAACAAGCCGGGCGCATCGGCGGCGCCGGCATTGGTGTAGCCCATGCCCACCAAGCGCTGCGGCACCTCGTCAAAAGGAATCTCCTCGCCCACCGCAAAAGTAGTGGACTCCCAGTAGCGGCTCTCGACCGGCGGCACGCAACGCAGCAGCGCGCGGGCCGAGGCAACCATGATGCAGTTGTCCCCGCGCACGATGCGCCCCAGAGCCTCGCAGCGCTGCGCCACCACGGCGTCGTCGGGCGCCTGTTCGCGCCACGGATAGTCCTTGCGCTCGGGAAAACGGCACACGTGCGCTAGGCCCACGTAGGCGGCAAGGCTACGCGCGGCGCGATCGGCCGCATCCTCGCCGCTCACGATATAGACCGTCGGGCGCGGACGGCGCGCAAACTGGGCGGCCGCCATAAGCGTGCGGCCCGACTGCGACACAGCCAGCGTCACGTCCTCGCCAGCATCGAGTCCGGCCTCGACGGTCTGCAAGGCCTCGGCAGTGTAGAGCTGCGCGGCTATACGGTGAATGAGCATGCTGTTCCTCCGGCATTGCAACGCCAAAAGCCCGCCGGGGCAAGCTCGGCGGGTCGTACGTCAAATACATTGTCTGTCATGGTAACGCATGGAGAGGACTCCGGCTCAAGGGCAAACCCAGCCCCGCAAAAAACGCCAGACGAAAATGCGTTCCGCCCTACCCCGCCACGCGCACGCTGGGACACAAATCCGCCAGCGGACACTCGTCGCACTTAGGCTTGCGGGCGTCGCAGACCTCGCGGCCAAAGGTGATCCACTGGTGGTTGACCGACTCCCAATACTCGTGCGGCAAAATCTTGAGCAGATCTTGCTCGGTCTTGAGCGGCTCCTTGGCATGCGTCTTGGGGCTCAGCATCAGGCGGTGCGCGATGCGGTTGACGTGTGTATCGACCGCGATGCCCTCGACAATGCCAAACCCCACGTTGAGCACGATGTTCGCCGTTTTACGCCCCACACCCGGCAGTTTGACGAGCTCCTTCATATCAGCCGGCACCTCGCCACCGTAATCGGCGACGATCATCTGCGCGGCCTCCACGGCGTGTTTGGCCTTACTCTTATAAAAGCCAAGCGACTTAATGGTATCGGCCACATCGGCCACGCTCGCTCCCGCCATGGCTTCGGGCGTGGGCCACTGGGAAAACAGCTTCGGCGTCACTTTGTTGACCTGCGCGTCGGTCGTCTGCGCCGAGAGTAGCACCGCGATGAGCAGCCTAAAGGGATTCTCATGGTCCAAAAAGCACTCGACCGGGCCATAGCGACGGTTAAGGCGCTCGCACACCTCAACGGCGCGCTCGCGTTTGGCGGCATTGGTCTCGCGTGGCATAACGACTCCTCGGCTCAGCGGCATAACAAACCTATTGGCACGATTGTCCCACGTATGGGGTCTTTACGCCTCCAAAAATGCGCCGGTCTGGCGGCCCCACAGGCTTGCGTACTCGCC
>USQE01000276.1 GCA_900556675.1 uncultured Collinsella sp. | reverse complement strand
AGGACAAAAATGATCCATTTTCCTCCGTCCCCAAGGGGTCAGTTGAACAGATTGCCGATGGGGTCGGGATTGGAGCTTGGGAGATAGCGGATTTCCAGCTCTACTCCGAGCTTTTGTAGCTCTTTGAGGACGGCGATGTCCGCATCGTCTATGGCGACCGCGGGCGTTACAGAGCGTTTGCCCTCCCCCGCCCGCATATGGCCGATGCTGATCTTGGTTATTGGCACGCCACCCTTCACCAGCGCCAATGCATCCGCGGGCGACGCCACCATGATGAGAATCCATTGGCGCGGTGTCGCGGTGTGAATGATGTCGATGGTCTTTTGCACCGAGAAAAACCGCGTCCACACGCCTTCTGGCGCCGCCACCCTCATAGGGGCCCATTGGCGCGAATCCGCCGCAATCTCGTCGTTGACGATCAGGACAAGATTGGAACCAATCGCCACATTCCACAGCTCAACGTCTTGCCCGTAAATAAACCGGTCATCGATGCGTGTGAGAAGAATCTTGGGTTGAGCCATCGCTGCCCCATTCTGTTTGAGACCCGTAAGAGCAAGACATCGCGTCTCCAATATTAGTGCATTTAAAGTGAGAAAAGCCGTCAGAACACTTGCGCGGATGTGCGATGTCCCGTATCATAGACAGCCGTTGACGCCTCAGTTGCGTCACGACATGGCCGCCAGCGTAGCTCAGTTGGTAGAGCACCGCTCTCGTAAAGCGGGGGTCACCGGTTCGAGCCCGGTCGCTGGCTCCATTGCACAAGATAGCCGCCTTCGGGCGGCTTTTTTGTTGCCGATTTATCGCACAATGCCAATCCAAGCACAACGCCGCCGGCAACCCCCCTACTCAACAAAAAGCCCCGCCAGCCGCAATCCCCAAAGGAACCGCGATCAGCGGGGCCTAAGCGCGCTCCTCCAAAGGAAAACGCTCACAACACGAACAGCTCAGCCGAGCAGCGCGCTACTCCTCCCAGTAAGCATCTGCAAGCAGCTTAAAGCAGATCTTCTTGACCGGCTGTGCGCCATCGCCCGGGAACTCGAGCGTGGGCATGTGAGGCTCGCCGGCAACGAACAGCGCAAACTTATCGTCAGCAAGATCGCCAGCGATCGAAGCGTCGGAATCGACCAGATCGTAGTCGTCCTTCTCGTCAAACTCCTGAACCAGCGTCAGGCTGCCCGTGGCAACCTTAAAGGCCTCGCGACCCTCGACGTCGATCTGCAGGTCGTGATAGCGCTGATGCGTCTCATAGTGAGCCTCGGCCTCGGGACGCGTCGTGGGAGCCATGACGTTCGCATAGACCTTGTCGCCCAGAACCGGATGGCTGCCGACCTCGAGCTGCGCCGGATCGTTCTCCTCGAGCCAGTCGATCAGCACGTCGAGGCCCTTGAGCATTCCGCGGTATTCCTCGATATCGCCCAATGCACCGTAAATCATCTAAATCCCCTTTCGGATCGTTTCTTTGGCGGCTACTCGGTAAACGCGTTACCGACGCTGTTGCCGCCCGCATACGCCTCGACCAGGGTAAGGTCGGGATTGAACACGACATACCCGGCGTCGCGCCCCGTCATAATGCTACCGCACTTGTCGTCGGCTCTAGCCACAAGCAAACAACCGATGCCGGGGCCGCGGCACAAGCTCCTACAGCTCGGTCACGACAACGCCGTTGTAAACCTCGTCCCAACGATCCATAACCAAGTGGCCAGTCATGGGATCCATGGCATTGAGCTTGCCGCAGGTGTTGGCGGTACGCAGTACCGTCTCGTCGTCTGCGCCAGCAGCGATGGCATGTGCGAAGCCTGCGATAGTGGAGTCACCAGAGCCCGTGGCGTTAACGGCGGGGATATCGGGGGTCTTGGCGCGGAACGCACGGCCGTTATGGAAACCAACGGAGCCGGCAGCGCCCATGGATACGACGACCCAGGGGATATCGGAGAAGCGGGCGTCAGAGGCGAGCGCGGAACGGAGCTCGTCCACATCGTCGGTGGTAAAGCTCGTGCCCAGAAGGCCGTTAATTTCGGTCAGGTTAGGCTTAACCAGCTCAGGCTTGACCTCGGACTTGAGCGCAGCCTCGAACGAGGCGCCCGAGGTATCGAGCAGCACCTTGGCGCCGGCGTTCTCTGCAATGCCCGTGATCTTGGCGTAGTAGTCTG
>USQE01000275.1 GCA_900556675.1 uncultured Collinsella sp. | reverse complement strand
CGCCGAAGTTGAAAGGCAGATTGCCGCTCTGGCGGGTTTGCAGCGTCGAGCCGTTACGCGGTTCGTAGAACCGCGTAACTAACAAATGAGCATGGCGTCGCCAAAGCTGAAGAAGCGGTAACGCTCCTCGATGGCGGCGGCGTAGGCATCCATGATCTGATCGCGGGTGGCAAGTGCGCTCACGAGCATCATGAGCGTGGAGCGCGGCACGTGGAAGTTAGTGATCAGTGCGTCGACCACGTGATAGGTCGAGCCGGGCATGAGGTAGAGCTGCGTTGTCGCGTTCTCGCGCACCACAATATCGCCGCGGCCGAGCGTGTCAGCGCCATCCTCGCGGCCTTCAAAATAGCGCGCCGTCACGGCCGGATCGGACACCGGCGCGTCTGCGTCAAACGCGCTCTCGAGCGAGCGCACCGCGGTGGTGCCGACGGCGATCACGCGATGTCCCTCGGCCTTCGCCTTATGCACGGCGTCGACAACTTCCTGCGACACGTGGTAGCGCTCGGTGTGCATCACATGCTGCGTGGGATCGTCCTCCTCCACCAGACGGAAGGTATCGATGCCCACCTCGAGCTCGACGGCGGCAAACTTCGCACCCTTGGCCTCGATAGCGGCCATGAGCTCGGGGGTAAAGTGTAGGCCCGCCGTGGGAGCGGCAGCCGAGTGCTCCTCCTTCATGGCGTAGACGGTCTGGTACTTCTCGGGATCGCCCTCGTAATCGGTAATGTAGGGCGGCAGCGGCACGTGACCGGCAGCATGGATGGCCTCGTCGAGCGTGCGCTGCTCGCCGGCGGCATTGCAACCGGCCGGCTCAAAGCGCACCAGACGGCCACCGCGGCTATCGGTGACAAAGTCGACAACCTCGGCCGTCAGCACCACGGGCGCACCCTCGGGCGCATGGGCGCCACCGGCGCGATACTCAATCTGAGCACCGGGCTTCAGGCGCTTGCCCGGCTTGACCAGGCACTCCCAAACGTGACCCAGCGGGTCAACATCCTCGCGGCGCTTGAGCAGCAGCGTCTCGACCACGCCGCCCGAGCCCGTCTTGCGACCGATCAGGCGGGCCGGCATCACGCGCGTCTTGTTGATGACGAGCACATCGCCCGGCTCGATATAGTCGATGATGTCACGGAAGATGCGGTGCTCGACGGTACCGCCGTGCTCCAGCGGCGTTCCCGCCTGGGAGCCCTTGCGATCCACCACCAGCAGGCGGCAGGAGTCGCGCGGCTCGGCAGGAGCCTGGGCAATCAGTTCCTCGGGAAGGTTGTAGTCAAAATCATCGGTACGCATAGACACGTCGGATACTCCTTATATAGCTAAAGTCCGCTCTACATCCTAGCAGGCTGTCAGCCCAAAAGAACTACTTTTTGGACGCTTTGCGCTCGTCGCGGATGCGGGCGCGGTCCATGGCCGCCTCGACGGCCGAGAATCGGCAGCCGCAATAATTCTGCCGATACATGCCCAGCTCGCGCGAACGGCGCGTGGCCTCGGGGTAATACGGGCGAAAATCGCGAATGACCGGGGTGAGCCCATGTGCCGCCGCCAAGCGCTCAAGCACGTCATTACAGGTATCGAACAGCTGATACGGCGAGACGGCGAGCGTCGTACCCACATATTCGAACCCGCGCTCCTGGGCCACGCGGCACGCCTCGGCCAGGCGCAGAGCATAGCACGCGCGACAGCGACGGGCTCGATTGGCGCCCAACGGGGCCACGCCGGCCTCCCAGCGCTCGCGGTCCTCCCCCGCCTCGATGAGCTCAATGCCGCCATCGGCACACCACCGGCGCAGCTCGTCCAAGCGCCGCTGCCATTCATCGCGCGGCTGGATATTGGGATTGGTCCAGCAAATCGTGGGTTCAAACCCCTCCTCGCGCAGCAGACGAACCGGTTCCAGCGAGCACGGCGCGCAGCAAGCGTGCAGCAGCAACGGCTTCATGGACATCTCCTCTCCCACAATGATTTTTTAATCCCCGTCCCAGAAAAATCATCCCAAAAGACTACCTTGCGAAAAAGCGGACGCCAAAGGACGTGTCCTCGCAGGCGACAATGCGGCGGTCGCGCAGGATGGTCCGCACGTAATACCAGTCGCCCACACAGCCCGACAAATGCAAGCCGGCCGCCAGGTAGCACATCAGCGGATAGCCCGAAAACGCAAACCCCA
>USQE01000274.1 GCA_900556675.1 uncultured Collinsella sp. | reverse complement strand
CGTTAGATGATGCGTCGACGGGGTAGCGCTCGCCATTGCGCTTGAGCTTGGACGAAAGCGCCGCTGGCAGGTCGATTTCATTTAAATCTGCGAAACGCAGAAGGAAAAGGAGCGTGTCGGCGACTTCGTCTTCGATAGCTTGGCGTTGCTCGGTGTCTTCGAACATTTCTGCAATGCGCTCGTCGCTCACAAAACGAAAGAGCTGAAGGAGCTCGGAGGACTCAGTTGCCATGCCGATGGCAAGCTCTTTTGGCGTGTGATATTTGCGCCAGTCGCGTGCATCACAAAAGTCCCTGACTTGTTCCGTCATGGCATCGAGCTTATCCATCGTCCGCAACCTCCCTGATGTTCATTGTTTTATTATGGCCGTATCTGGTATTTATTGCACATCATTTGGGGTGTGCGGTTTGTTCGGTCGCGATTGCCTGGTAGGAGGTTTCACCATGAAGATCGACGTTGATGTAGACCAGCTGCGCGAGAGCTTGCTCGACCGCGCGGGGAGTGCGGCTGGCGTGGGCTTTCCGGCCGCCATGCTCGACGTAGCGGATATCGAGGACGAGTCGCCCCAAGAGCTCCTAGCCCGAGCCGAACGCGAAGGCCTTAACCTCCGTGCCTTCGCCACAGGCGACGATACGGACGACGGCTGGTAGCCATAGCCACCCCTCAACCTTATCCCCTCAATAACTTGCGGTGAAATAGGGACTGTTTAGGCTGCTAGAAGGCCTATTCAGTCCCTATTTCACCGCAAGTTATGGGTGGGGATGGCTACGACGCCAGCGTGGCAATGACGGCTTCGTCGCCGGCATATATGAGGGTGTTGCCGTCGGGGATGATCGTTTGGCCGTCGCGCTTGAGCATCACGACGATAAAGGGGTGCTTGCCTTGCGGCACATCGCGAAGACGCTGGCCGGCCAGGCGACCGTGGGGCGTCACGGTGACTTCGCGCAGCGTAACCTCGGCACGCTCTTCAAATGTCGGCGCGGCCATAACCAGAAGGTCGCCTTCTTCAATTACGGTATCACCGTTGGGCAGCACGGGGTGTGCGCCGTCGCGCAGCACCAGGACCACGAGCATGTCCGTGGCGCTGCCAATATCGGCGAGCGAGCGCCCGGCAAACGGATGACCCGCGCCCACCTTGAGCTTGACAAACGACATGCCGTCCTCGTCTCGGTAGTCGTTAAACGTACGGCGCACGTCGCCTTCCGCGTCGATCATGTCGAGCTTTTTCGCCACTGCCGGTAGCAGCGAGCCCTGCACTACAATGCTCGACACTGCAATCACAAAGACCAGGTCAAACAGGTCGTGCCCGCCGGGAACACCGGTTACCACGGCAAAAAGACTAAATACGACCGAAGCCGCGCCGCGCAGACCCGCCCAGCTTACGAGCGCGACTTGGCGAGGATTGGTCTTAAAGGGCGCCAACAGCAGGCCGACGGTGACGGGGCGGCTCACAAAGAGCATAAACGCCATGAGCGCCAGGCCCGGCAACAGCATTTGCGGCAGGCGCGCGGGCGTGACGAGCAGGCCCAGCAAAAAGAAGATGGTCATCTCGGCCATTTCGGTGAGGGTATCAAAGAAGTGCGCCATCTCGACCTTGCCGGTGATGTCGCTCGCACCCAGCACAATGCCGGCCAGGTATACAGCCAAAAAGCCGTTGCCGCCCAGATAGCTCGGCAGCGCGTAGGCGACGATCGCCACGGCGAACAAAAAGATAGTCTGCGCGCCCTCGGCCGTTGCGTGTGCGCGTTCAATCAGGCGGCTGGATGTCCAGCCGATGGCGAGGCCCAGCCCCACGCCCAGGATGATCTGCTTGGCCAGTAGCACGGGAATGTCGATATTGCCGCCCGCCGCAAGGGTCGCGAGGGCCGCGGCCATGGCGTTGTAGGCGTTGTGAAGCCCCTTGATCTGCAACTTTGCGGTGTCGATCTCCACCGACGCCTTGCCGGCCGTTGCGGTGAATTTCCCGTCGCAGAGAAACGCGTCGCCCGCACCGCTCGCCACGGCGTTTTTAGCGGCGAAGGGCAGCTGGCGCATCCTCAAATCGTACTTCGGAATCTCGTTCCAGATCACCTCGTCATCGCCCGAGTAGACGAACCAGTCGCGCGAGGTCATATTCTGCACGATTCTCATTTTCGAGTCGGCATAGTTCTGAAAACAACGGTCG
>USQE01000273.1 GCA_900556675.1 uncultured Collinsella sp. | reverse complement strand
GCCGAGACGCGCTCGATGGGAACCGAGCCGTCCGACAACGCCCACGTGCGATAGATGCCGATAATGCCGGACAGCAAAAACGCCAGGTAGTAATCGAACATCTCATCCTTTAGACCCTCGGGCAGCAGATCGCGCTCAGCGATCTCGTGCTCGAGCGGCACACGCAGACGAGCCATAAAGTCGTCGAGCGGAATGTTTTCGATCAACTGGCGATTGAGCACCAGGTTGTTGCACAGCGCCTCGTTAACGGTCTTGAAAAAGGACGCCGCAGCGCCAAGTGCGCGCTCGTTGGTGTCGCCGCCCATGGAGGAAAGCGTCTTCTCGACTGAATCGACGATCATCTCGACCACATCGACGGCAATGGCGTCGAGCAAGCCGTCGACCGTGCCAAAGTGCACGTAGAAGGTCTTACGGTCGACATTTGCCTCGCGCGCGATAGCGCTCACCGTAATATCGGCCAGGGGCTTTTCCATAAGCAGTCGCTCAAACGCCGAAAGAATCGCATTGCGACTGCGGACGATACGACGGTCAAGGCGCGGTTTGGTGGTAGCCATAGACGTGTCCCCTTCATGTCAACAGCCCACCTGTAAGTCCTCTACATGTGGGAGATAATCAACGTAAGAGGATTATCCTACATCTCACATCGCAATGACGAGCGTCATCAAGAACGCACGACTCGCCGACCGGGCCCTAAGATCGCTTCTTTTTATTGAGCGCCGCCGGGGAAACGCGAATGCCGTCGCCAGTCTGGCGAACGTAGGTCTGGCGTGCCGGCTTAGGGGCCACAGCAGGCTTTTGAGCACGTTGATTGGGATCAACGGTAACCTGGCACGCAGGATGTGCCTTAACGGGCGTAGAGGGCGTCTGAGGCGTGCGCCCGAGCTTGCGCATCATACGGTCCCAGCGTGCATGGATACTCTCGTTGTGAGCGCTCTTAAGGCCCAGCAGCGGGGCGGCCAAAATGGTCGGCGCGATAAAGGTGATCAGACGCCACAGCAGATAGCCGGCAGTCGATGCCGTGCCAAAAAAGTGACCCAAAAACAATGCGAAGCCGCCCTCGGCGCCACCAGTGCCGCCGGGCAGCGGAACGGCGGAGCTCAGCAGCTGGACAAAGGCGCTCGCAGCCATGACCGAGAAAAAGTCGACTTCGTGGTGGCCAAAAGAGAGCATCAAAAAGTACGGAACCAGGTAGAAAAACGCCAGCTGCAGCATAGTGATGACGACCGTGAGCAGCATGGACGAAAAATGGCCGGCAGATAGTTTGAATTTCTCGGAAAACGAGTAGATCTCGCCATCGACAAAGGTGCGCCAGCCCTCGATCTTTGTGGCCGAGACGCCCACGCGCTCGAGCCAATTGATGATGCAATGAGCGACGCGCGTGACGGTCTTGGGCATCAACGCCACGGCAAAGATGCCGAGTAGGATGCAGCAGTGACCGCCAAAGCTAAAGACGCACAGCAGCGTCATGTCGCCATAACGCTCGGCGAAAAACGGCATGCGGGCGAGCAGCAGAATGGCACCCCATGCCACCAGGCCAAACTGGTACACGATAAAGCGGGTGAACTGCGTGGCACCCGCTTCGCCCACGTTTTGGCCGGCTTTGGTAAGGCGGTAAATTTGAGCAGGCGTAGAGCCCATCATCATGGGTGTCAGGTTGCCAAAGAAGATGCCGCTCGCCTCGACCGAAATGAGGTCACGGATGCCGACGGGCGAATCGGGGTCGAGCCAAACGGCGATCGCGTACGCCACGATGCCAAAAACGAGATACAGAAACATACAAAAGCATGCGGCGAAGAGCCAGGGCATCTGAACGCTGGACATAGCGGCCCAAAACTGCCCCATCTGCCCGGTCACGACCAGATAGACGATATACCCGATCAGCACAACGCCGATGAAGATGGCGCCGCGACGCGCGCTCTTGTTGTCATCGCCGCCAGAAACCTCGACCTGGGGCTTTGGGCTATGCTGAGAGGACTCCGTCATGAGGCTCCTTCTGACCGTCAAAGTATCTGGCCTATTGTACCCGTATGGGAGATGAGCAAAACGTAAAGCCATGAGGCAAATGGGATTAACAGACCAGCCCGCATGCATTAAAAAACCCGACCTTCTAAATGAAGACCGGGTATCTAAACATGGTAGCCCGTACCAGATTCGAACTGGTGATCTCCGCCTTGAGAGGGCGGCGTCC
>USQE01000272.1 GCA_900556675.1 uncultured Collinsella sp. | reverse complement strand
CCGCCTCGCGCGCAATGCGCTCGGCCGTGCGCTCCGAATCGCCCGTGAGCATAACGACATGTTTGACGCCCAGCGCATGCAGGTCGGCGATGGCCTCGCGGACCCCGGGCTTGAGCGGATCCTCGATACCGAGCACGCCCACAACAGTGCCGTCGATCGCCAGGTAGAGCGGCGACAGGCCCTGCATCCGGGACTCGATGCGCTCCTTGATGTCGGATTCGAGCTGTGCGCCCTCGTCCTCAAATACAAAATGCGCGGAACCGATGATGGCGCGACGCCCTTCGATGGACGAAGCGATGCCGTGTGCCACGATGTACTCGACGGCGGCGTGGCGCTCGCGGTGCTCGAGCCCACGCTCGCGTGCAGCATTGACCACAGCACGCGCCACCGGATGCGGAAAATGTTCCTCCAAACAAGCGGAAAGGCGCAGGATCTCGTCCTCGCTCCAGCCATCGGTCGTCAGCACGCAAGCTAGGCGCGGCTGCGCCTCGGTAAGCGTGCCGGTCTTATCAAACACAATGGTGTCGGCCTTGGCAAACGACTCAAAGTACTTCGCGCCCTTGACCATGACGCCCATCTTGGCAGCATCGCTCATAGCAGTCATGACGGCGACGGAACCCGTGAGCTTGAGCGCGCACGAGTAGTCGACCATCAGCGCCGCTGAGGTCTTGATGAGGCTGCGGGTGGTAAGCGCAACCAGGCCCGCGAGCAGGAAGTTCCACGGGACGATCTTGTTGGCAAGGTTTTCCATGTGCGACTGGCCCTCGGACTTGAGCGAGTCGGCCGCCTGCACGAGCGAGACGATCGAGCGGAGCTTGGTCTGGGCCGTATTGACGCGCACGCGCACCAAAATGCTGCCGTCTTCCACGACGGTTCCGGCGAACACGTCGTCGCCCACGCTGCGCTCGACGGCCAGCGGCTCGCCGGTCAGGGTCGCCTGGTTGACCATAGCGCTCCCCTGCTCGACAACACCGTCGATGCAAATGGACATGCCGGTGCGCACGGCGACCAGATCGCCGGGCTCAAGCTCGGTCGCGGCAACACTTACCTCGGTGTCGCCGACGACCTTTTGCGCCTTGTCGGGCACATCGAGCAGCGAGTTGATGAGCTCGTTTTCGCTCATGGCGCGGGTGTAGTCCTCGAGCAGCTCGCCCACGTTGAGCAGGAACATTGTCTGGCCCGCGGTGTCGGCATCACGCTTGACGAACGAAATGCCGATGGCCGAAGCGTCGAGCACAGGAACGGTCAGGCGCGGCTGCGCCAGCTCATGAAGGGCAGCGCGCAAAAATGCCATGTAACCGGCCACGACAAACACCGCACGCAGCGGCGTAGGCAGAAACCAGCGGCGCGCGTAGTGGGCGCCGATAAGTGTGGCGAGATCCATGACGAGCTTGTGCTTGCGTGGCTCAAGCTGCATCACGTAACCCGTCTTTGCGTCGGCAATGGCCTGAGCGTCAAGCGCACCGACGGCGGCCAGCACGGCATCGCGGTGCGGCTCGTCGTATTCGAGCGCCATCTGGCCAATGCGGCCGTAGACGCGCACCTTGCGCACGCCGTCGATGTCGCCGCTGAGCTTTAAAAGCGCATCGAGATCGCTCTCTGGCACAGGACCCGCCAACTGGAGGCGGGTCCTGCCGGGGATCTCGCTGATAATCGAGAATCTCATAGTTTGTGCCTGGGAGCGCTACTCGGCTGCCTTGTCCGCAGCGGCCTCGCTCTGAGTGAGATAGGCAGCCTCGGCAACCATGTCGTCGACCTCGGCCTTGGCCTGCTCGACCATGTCCTGGTAGCCGTTCTTGATGCGCATGCCGCACGCAATGCCCTGCACGCAGGCATTCTTTACCGGAGCGCTGGTGAGCAGCTTGATGCCAGCCGTACCGAGCAGAAAACCGCCACCAACAAGCAGGGTGTTGAACGTGGACTTCTTCATGATGTCTCTCCCTTTTGCCGCTTTGGATGCGGCACGGTGCCTCAGCACTCGAGTAAACAAGTTTGCTCGAGCACACTTTTGGAAAATAGTTTAGTTTATCTAACTATTAAGGTCAACAAAGGTTAACTTTTTGGAAATCTTATGGTGCGAACCAGCCGGCTTCTGGCGATCCGCCCGCTGCGATGTACATCCGTGACGCCAAAGAGGAGGCCCTCTCCTCTCCAGCAAATTGAAGGTGAATACTTTTCCGCGAAGTGAAC
>USQE01000271.1 GCA_900556675.1 uncultured Collinsella sp. | reverse complement strand
CCGTGGAAGCCGCCACGCATGCATACGATGGTGTTGCCGCCGTTACCAGCACGCTTGGCGTACAGACGCGCGAGCTTCATCGAGCCCTCGTTGGCTTCGGCACCAGAATTGGCAAAGAACGTCTCCCACACCTGCTCGTCCGCAGCCGGGGCACCGAGCGCAGCGGCCGTGGTCTCATCGCCGGCGGCAATGGCATCGGCCAGCACGCACGCACCATCTACGTCGTCGTTGGCAAGCTTGGACAGCAGCGCCGCGACCTGTCCACGCTGCTCGATGTAGAAGTAGTTAGACACATGCAGAAGCTTTTTGGTCTGAGCCTCGAGCGCCGAGAGCACTGCAGGGTTGCCGTGGCCAAGGCTGCACACACCGATACCAGCGAGAAAGTCGAGATACTCACGACCATCGTCACCGATGAGCTTCATACCGTGACCTTCGACAAACTCTACCGGCGAGCGACCAAAGGTATGCATAACGTAATGGGATTCGAGTGATTGCTGAGTTGCAAGTGACATGAGATGCCTTTCGTTGGGCGCCGTACGGCGCAGGGCTATGGGTGCAGGGACGCGACGACCGCGGGTCGGCTAGACCGTCTGGAGCTTCTCGACCTCGTCGAGGTTCTCGGTCAGACGCGCCGCAAACGTCGAAAGCGGATGCGGATGCGTATCGAACTCGTAGGCCGTCTCGGTGGAGTGGATCACGGTACCGACGCCAGCATCGGTCAGCAACTCCAGCAGCAGCGAGTGCGGCGTCGTGCCGTTGATGATGTGGGCTCGGAACACGCCAGCAGCAAGCGCATCGACGGCGGCGCGCAGCTTGGGAATCATACCCTTGTCGACTTCTCCGCCGTAGAGCATCTCGTTGACCTCGTCGAGCGTCAGGTTGGAGATAAGCGAGTCCTTGTCGCTAAAATCCTTGTACAGGCCGTCGACATCGGTCAAAAAAATCGCCTTATGCGCGTGAAGCGCCGCCGCAACGGCACCGGCAGCGGTGTCGGCATTGATGTTGAAGAATCCGCCGTCCTCCCCCGCCGCGACGGTAGCGATAACGGGAATGTACTCGCTATCGAGCAAGCGCTCGATATAGTCGGTGTTGACGTGCGTCACTTTGCCCACGCGACCGAGCTCGGGGTCGAGCAGCTCGGCGATGAGTGTGCCGGCATCGCTGCCCGACACGCCTACGGCCAGGTTGCCGTGGTGGTTGATGGCGGCGACCAGCTCCTGGTTAACCTTGCCGCCCAGCACCTCGCGCACGATATCCATAGTCGCCGGCGTGGTCACGCGCTGGCCGTTCTTAAACTCGACGGGAATATCGTAATGGCTCAGCGCCTCGTTGATGGCCTTGCCGCCGCCATGCACGATGACGGGGCGCATACCGATGATCTTGAGCAAAACGATGTCGCTCATCACGTCGCGGCGCAGCTGCTCATCGACCATGGCGGCTCCGCCATACTTGATAACGACCGTCTTGCCGGTCAGGTTTTTAATCCACGGCAGCGCTTCGAACAGCAGCTGCGCGGTTGCTTCGTTGGATTCGCTCGAACGACAATCGCGTGCGAATTTCATAATCTGCCTCGTCTTTCGTATCGTTATCGTGCCGTGCTCCGCCGTCCGCAATCGCGGCAAGATGCGCAGCGTGCCTGGAATCTAGGAACGGTAGTCACCGTTGATGGAGATGTACTCGTGCGTGAGGTCGCAGGTCCACACGGTCGTTGCCGCATCGCCTGCGCCCAGGTCGGCCGAGATCACGATCTCGGGCGCCTCAAAACGTCGCAGAGCCTCGTCCTCGTCAAAGGGAACGGTCAGACCATCGCGACAGACGGGCATGCCCATCATGTCGATGGAAACGTCTTCCTGATTAAACTTCACGCCGCACTTGCCAAGCGCCATGGCGACGCGGCCCCAGTTGCAGTCGTGGCCGGCGATGCAGGTCTTGACGAGCGGCGAATTGGCGACGGCGCGGGCGGCGATATCGGCTTCCTCGTCGTTGGCGGCGCCGGCGACGTTAACCGTCACGAGCTTTGACGCACCCTCGCCATCGGCCGCAATGTTGCGCGCCAGGCTCTCGCACACCTCGTGCACGGCAAAGGCCAACTCGTCAAAGGCATCAGTACCCTCGACGATGGCCTCGGCATCTGCGACTGCAGCGCCAGAAGCAAGCATGATGCAGGTGTCGTTGGTCGAGGTATCAGAATCGACCGTCACTTTATTGAAGGTCTGCTTAACGGTCGAG
>USQE01000270.1 GCA_900556675.1 uncultured Collinsella sp. | reverse complement strand
GGGAGTCTCCGCCTCCCGGCGCCTCTATTTTTGGGGATGGTCTTGTGCGGCCTGTTGAGCGGCCATTTGCGTTTCCCAGGATAAAACCTGCCAAAACAAACCTGTCCCTTTTTGGTAGGTTTTTGCCTTGGGAGCGGTACCATACAGGCAATGTTTAAACGAGAAAGGCGGGCTCCCATGGAACCTAAGCAGTACTACATCGGCATTGACGTCGGCGGCACTTCGGTTAAGGAGGGTCTGTTCGACGAGGACGGCAACCTGCTGGCCAAGGCCAGCGTGCCTACGCCTCCCATCGTTGACGCTGCGGGCTTTGCCGCGGTGACCGAGGCTATCGACCAGGTGGTCGCCAAGGCCCAGATTCCGCGTGCCTTTGTGGCTGGCATTGGCCTGGCCGTTCCGTGCCCCATCCCGGCGTCGGGCGATGCCAAGGTCAAGGCCAACATTGCCATTAACCTGCCCGAGCTGAGGATCGCCATTCAGCAGCACTGCCCCGACGCGGTCGTTAAGTACGAGAACGATGCCAACGCCGCCGCCATGGGCGAGGCCTGGCTCGGCTCTGCCAAGGGCGTGCAGAACGTGGTGATGGTCACCATCGGTACCGGCGTGGGTGGCGGCGTTATCGTTAATGGCGACGTGGTATCGGGCGTTGTGGGTGCTGGCGGCGAGATTGGCCACATGTGCCTGAACCCAGCTGAGGAGCGCACCTGCGGCTGCGGCGGCCATGGCCACCTGGAGCAGTATTCCAGCGCCACCGGCGTGGTGAGCAACTACCTTGCCGAGTGCAAGAAGGCGGGCGTCGAGCCCATCGAGCTCACCGGCCCCTCCGATTCCAAGGACGTGTTCCAGGCCTGCCGCGAGGGAGACAAGCTCGCGCTGGCCGCGGCCGATACCATGGCCGATTATCTCGGTCGTGCCCTGGCGCTTATTGCCAACGTGGTCGACCCCGAGATGTTCCTGATCGGCGGCGGTGCGTCTGCCTCGGCCGATGTCTACCTCGACAAGGTTCGCGAGCACTTTAAGCAGTACGCGCTCTCCGCCTCGCGCGAGACGCCCATTAAGGTTGCTTCGCTCGGAAACGACGCCGGCATCATCGGTGCTGCCTACGTAGCTCTGCGCGCCGCTGGCAAATAGCTGGTGCAGGGGGGACAGGTTACATTGCACCAACATGGTGCAAAAGGGACAGCCTTGGCCCCCGTGCCTGCGCCCCAAAATATGCCGTGGCCCTTCCGTCTGCGAAGGCTCGGCATAGGCGTGCTACCATAGCTACGTCCAAGTACACATATCAAGTGGAGGATATCCATGGCAAACGTTCTTGTCTTTGGTCACCAGAACCCCGATAACGACGCCATCATGAGCGCCGTCGTCCTGTCCCAGCTGCTCAACCAGATTGAGTATGCCGGCAATACCTACGAGGCCTGCGCCCTTGGTCAGCTTCCGGCCGAGTCCGCCAAGCTGCTCGCCGACGCCGGCATCGCCGAGCCCCGCGTGATCGAGTCCGTCGAGGCCGGTCAGCTCGTCGTCCTCACCGACCACAACGAGTCCGCCCAGTCCGTCGCCGGCCTTAAGGACGCCACGGTCTTTGGTGTCGTCGACCATCACCGCATCGGCGACTTCGAGACCGCCGGCCCGCTGCACTACATCTGCCTGCCCTGGGGCTCCAGCTGCACCATCGTCACCAAGCTCGCCGGCGTGCTCGGCGTTGAGCTTTCCGACGTCCAGGCCAAGCTGCTGCTCTCGGCCATGATGACCGACACGCTCATGCTCAAGAGCCCCACCACCACCGATGTCGACTGCGCCGTCGCCGCCAAGCTCGGCGAGCAGGTGGGCGTCGACCCGGTCAAGTTTGGCATGGAAGTCTTCCTCACCCGTCCGTCCGGCTCCTTCACCGCA
Source organism: uncultured Collinsella sp. (assembly GCA_900556675.1). Lineage (GTDB taxonomy): Bacteria > Actinomycetota > Coriobacteriia > Coriobacteriales > Coriobacteriaceae > Collinsella. Next base: position 357 of record USQE01000270.1, on the reverse strand, counting down.
GCCGAGATGGTCGGCAACGACATCAAGATGTTTGAGCCCGCCGGCAAGAAGCTACTCATCGGCCAGTACGAGACCGTCGACAAGGGTCGCGCGCTCGGCATGATCGACGAGATTCGCGAGGCCATGCGCGCCTACGCCGCCGAGAAGGGTGCCGACGGCATTGTCCTGTGCATCACCGACATCATGGAGGAGGGCTCGCAGGTCCTGCTCGAGGGCGAGACCGAGGCTGCTCAGAAGGGTCTGGGCATTGCCGACGAGCACGACGGCGTCTGGATGCCGGGCGTCCTCTCCCGTAAGAAGCAGGTCGCTGCCCCTATCATGGCCGCCTGCTAGGTTTAGTTGACCAAACGCCACGAC
>USQE01000269.1 GCA_900556675.1 uncultured Collinsella sp. | reverse complement strand
AACACGGCGGGCGTCGACGGTCTCGATGCAGACATGCAAAACGTTGTCGACAAGATCAAACTCGTAAAGTTGCCCGAGCCGGTCGAGGTGTTTTTGGGCTTTGACACGGCACCGCTCCCCGATGCTATCGAGACGCTGCTTTACCGTGTTGACCATGCCGAGAATCCGAGCGGTATCGAGCGCTATGCCGCCGCCCTTATGAGCGAGATCGACTTACCCCGCCTGCGCACCATTGCTGCCAAGTCCGAAATGAGCCTAGCGCGCATCGACCGCTCAAAGCTGTTCTATCTCAATTTTGATCGCAGCCTGCTGGACCAGGACGAGATTGACATGCTGCTTGCCATCGAGTGCCGTCTCAATCGCCTCTCTGGCATCCTTGAACGCATCGGGGCCGGATTGGTCCCGGCGGCATCCTCGCCGAGCCTTGAGGGCTGCGCGCTCTTTGACGCGTGGCATATCGCCAAGACGACCAACGATGTTCCCCGACTGCTCGATACGGCCTCGAGCGACAACCCGTGGGGCAAACCGGGAACGGTGGCTTGCCAGCCGGGCGGTGAGTGGGATGTGCGCAGCCGCTTCGCGCGTATTGTCGAGGCACTTAACGTGGTCACACGGCTCGACTATACCTATCGGGCAAACGTTGCCGAGGGGATTATGCTCGTTCGGTTTGGGCACTCTGTCGTGGATGCCATGCCACAACGTGAATACGACGCCCAGGATGATGTTTGGCGCGAGTTGGACGAGAGTGCGCGTGCGATTTGGGCCGCGGAGCACGACGCGCGCGTGGCGCTTACGCTGGCAGCGGCTTGCTTTGCCGCAGGTGCCTGCATTGCGCGCTGCTATGTTCAGATTGCGGCTCCCGACGGCGAGCAGGGCGAGCGCGTCATTGCAACATATTCCTTTGGGCGTGCGGCCTATCTGGCCAATTGCGTGCCTGTCGCCAAGGATCTTGAGAGCATGGATATGGACGATATGCCGTGCAAGCGCATGCTTGAGGCATATGAGTCGGACGCGCCGGATGCGATTGAGCCTGCAGAGGTTCACGCTCGCCCGCGTGACGACCACCGTTCGCTGCCGCCGGCGTTGCGCGACCTGCTGCTTGCCGATACGGCTGATGAGCTCGAGGTCATGGAGATGGACGATGACCCGTATGTGGCGCGCGTCGTTGAGTTGCGCGAGCAGGCAAAAGTTGACCGTGCAAGCGCGTTTGAGGGCTTCTCCCGTCTTGTTGAGGAGTTGGAGGCTAAGTGCGCCGTTGCCGAGCTTTTGGCAACGGGTCCGGTCCAGACGCAGTTTTGCGACAACCAGCTGGTACGCATGGTGCTGCCGGTAATGGAGGAAGACCGCTCCGTTCGTATTTTGCGTGCTCCCGATGCGCTGTACTTTGCCCAGCACGAGATCTGCAGTTATTACGCCGAGCAGGAGGATTTTGAACGGGCATTGCCCGAGGTGCGTCGTCTTTACGATCTGGCTCGCTCGTCCATGCAGTCGCACTTTGCGCTCATCAACGTGCTGGCGCGCCTGGAGCGCTTTGACGAGATTATCGAGGTGGCGCGCCACGGCCTGCGCATTGCCAGTGACCGTTCCGCAATCGGTTATCTGTTCTATCGTCTGGCGTTTGCCTATTGGAACTGCGACCAGCTCGAGCTCGCGTTGGCGTGCTACCGCCTCGTGCCGCGCGGCGAGGAGTCGGGTAGCAGCGCGCTGGAGGAAATGCAGGGCCTTATGAACGAGATGGGCGTCAATGAGCCGCCGACGTTCGAGGATGCGGTTGAGACCATCCGTAAAGCCGGGCTCGAGCTGCCTCCCGTGCCCGCCGTGACCAACCAGCTGGCGGATGCTGCTGTGCAGTTGGTCGATAACGGCTTCTTTTTCCTGGCGCGCGTCTGCATCTTCCAAATGTGGCGCACCATGGGCAACGACGAACTTGGCTCCCTCAACCGCTCGTTGGGGTAGGGGCGAAAACTGCAAGGAGGAAAGGCCTCTAGGCAATTAGAAAATTCCCTCTTGCTCAACTTCGGCTGTTTGGTTACTATAGAACGGCTGTTACGGAGAGCTGACCGAGAGGCCGAAGGTGCTCGCCTGCTAAGCGAGTATGCCCCAAAAGGGCATCTGGGGTTCGAATCCCCAGCGGGTCACCAAAAAGAAACGACGGTTTTCCAAAGAAAATCGTCGTTTCTTTTTGTTCTCTTCTCTCTTCACTTTTTTCTCTTATCTTTTCTCTCGCCGTTTCCAGAGTAAAGTGAAAAGAG
>USQE01000268.1 GCA_900556675.1 uncultured Collinsella sp. | reverse complement strand
CGGAATGGATACATTTCTTTTAACTTTCCAACCGCCAGAATAATCCTCGATTGTCCGCTAATTAAAGCTTTTACAGTCATTCATCCTGCGTTTTCGCAAATCTTAAACCCCTCCAGACGCTCAAATCACGTCTGAAGGGGTTGATTTTGCTGCGACTAAATTAGTCACAGTACTCATATTTGGCATTTTTTGCACACGAGGTCCCGGGGAGGATCCTGCACCTCCCCGGGACCGCTCGGCTATTCGACGATTGGTGCTCCGTGGCCCCAAGAACCTTCCATGCCGCACACGGTCGAGGCAAACCCGGCAGCAAAGTCGAGCGCGCGCTCGATAGCCTCGGCGCCATCCTCTCCACGCTTGGCGGAATCGAGATAGCACATCAAAAACGAAGTGAGGAACGAGTCGCCCGCTCCCATGGTGTCCTTCATGTCCGTTACCGGTTTAGCCAGCTGGCGGTAATAACGCTCGCCGTCGTAAGCAATGCAGCCCTCGGCACCCGCCGTAGCCGACACAAAACGCGGACCCAGGCCCTTCACCCATGCCAGACGCTCGCGAATCTCGTCCTCACTCGCGGCATCCGCCGCACTAAAGAAGGCAAAATCGACGTAGGGTGCAATCTGCTCGTAGTACTCGTCGGTGGAGTCGTCCGAAAAGTCAAAAGAGACCGTGACGCCCGCAGCCTTCAGCTTGGGCAGCTCGCGCTCGGTAAAGCAATAGTTGCCCGAATGAACCACATCGAACTGCTTCATGTACGCAAGGTCAAAGCGATCGAGGACATAGCGCGCATCGCCACGGATACCGCCCTCGTTGGAGCCGAGGAAGACACGGTCACCGTCAACGACGGTCACGCGAGCCGCTCCGTTCTCGCCAATCATCTGCTCGCACTTGTCAAGCTCGACACCCTCATCCTCGAGGCTTGCAATGACATGCTCGGCAGCGGCGTCATTGCCAAAAATGCCCATGTATGCGGAACGTGCGGCACCGCATTTCTTGGCATAAACGGCGAAGTTCACCGCGTTGCCGCCAGGATACATGGTGTGGATATGCTCGTAGCGATCGACGACGTTGTCGCCAAATCCGAGCGCGTTAACGTTAAATGCCATGGCCTTTGTCCCTTCTAGTACTCGACAACACCCATATAGCGACGGAAATCGGGATCGTGATCAAACACCTTGCCGCGTGCAGCACGCAGCTCGCAGTTCATGGCGTAGAACAGCACCGGGTCCAGATAGGCACGGACGCTCGCCGGCACGGCTTCCATACCGTACTCCTTGGCATCGAGCACCATCAGCGTATCGGTATGCGTCTTAAGGAACGCCAGGGCGCGCTCGTCCATAGCACGGCACTCGCTGGAGCCCATCTGCAGGAAGTAAAAAACGCCATCCTGAGTAGCCTCGAAGGGGCCATGGAAGTACTCGGCAGAGTGGATGTAGCTGCAGTGCTGCCACTGCATCTCCATAAGAGAGCAGATAGCGAAACCGTAGGTCTGGCTAAAGTTGGGACCGCTGCCCAGAATATAGAAGAACTCGTGCTCCTGGCAAAGCTTGGCAAAACGATCGCCCAGCTCGGCATTTACCTTCTCACGTGCCGGGGGAAGAATCTTATCCATCTCGGCGATACCGGCATACATATCGGCAAGATCGGCGTAGCCCTCCTGCTGATCGAGCAGCTCGGCCGCAAGCGACAGCGAAATGCCAGCGGGGACCTCAGCCTGCGGCACGCCCTCGCCCCATGGGTAGACCCACGTGGTCCACTTGCCGGAGTCGATCTTAGATCCAGCGTTGTCGGTCTGGGCGATCACCGTAGCGCCGGCGGCAAGGGCAATCTCGCAGCCCTCAACGACCTCGGGGGTGTTGCCGCTGTGGCTGCAAGCAATGACCAGGGACTTCTCGCCCAGACGACGCGGACGCATGATATCGAACTCGCGAGCCGTATAGATATACGAAGTGAAGGTGGTTGCCTCGCGCTGCAGAAGCTCGTGAGCCGGGATCAAATCGATCATGGAGCCACCACAAGCAATCCAGTAGACGCTGTCGAACTTGCCCTTCTCGGCAATTGCCTCTTTGATCAGATCGTGTGCGTTCATATCCAGTTCCTTTCTTGTTTGGGCCGCAATCAATGACGTTGGTTGCGTGGCCGATAGTTGTTTTAGTCAATCAGATATTTCTCGAATGCGGCCATGTTCTTGGCATCAGCCGCCGCCGGGTCATCGTAGTAACGACCGTCCGTGATTTCCTGGCCCAGCATGCCGTCG
>USQE01000267.1 GCA_900556675.1 uncultured Collinsella sp. | reverse complement strand
CGCCGGTGTCGGGGAAATCACCGGGTTGACGCGCCGCTATAAATTAAGCAGCGAGAGCCATAGGCTCAAAAGAAGAGTTGTTGTCAATTCAATTTGACGGTACCCCTGTTTAACGAGGCGAGGAGACCTCGGCTTGCTTCCTCTCTCAGAGCTATCGTGTCGAAACCAGTCGCCCCCGAATGTCGGGAAAGTCTGGATGGTATCGGACCTGCAAACACCCGATAACCGTCGACTTTTCAAGGAACACGCGGGGTGAACCCCGCTCGTGGATAGCTATCTTACCACGTTCTAAAGGCAGACAGCTGCTCTATGCACGAGCTGTGAAGACCCTAATGTGCACCACACTTCGCACTTTTGCCACCGAACACGTCACGTATATTTTCGCCAAGCAAAATTGACCCGTCGAAAGGACCGTTATGGATACCAAGCAGCAACTCGTCAATGCCCTCGTGGGCCTGGGCTCAACCATTACCGAAGCTATGGATGTCATCGAGGGCTTTGTCCCCTGCGGACATCCCGCCCTAACGGTATCGAACGCACTCGTCACACTGGACGTTGACGATGATGCTGCTCTCGCCCAGCAGCTTGAGACCGTCGAGGGCTTTATCGACCATGTGAGCGAGAACCGCGGCGTGTCCGCCTACCACGGCATCGAGGTCGAGCTCGCGGGTCCAAAAGCTGATCTGCTCGCAGCAATCTGCGAGGTAGGCGCCCTTATGCAGACCGCAGGCGTCAAGAACACCCAGGTCAACGAGTGGGTCTACCGCAGTCTGGCAGCACTCGATAGCTCCGACGAAAAGGCAGCCGAGCAGCTCGCAGAAAGTCCCGCCATTAAGGCCGAGCTTTTGTAAATAGCAGATGCGGGTCCCTTGGCGCATCGTCGTCCAAGAGGCCTGCAAACAGTTCGCGTCAACTGATAGCCGCGCCGCCGCGTTCGGCCAAAATAAGAATCGGCATCATTTGACGAGGTGTCTTTGCTGCAAGATCGGCATGTTCGAGCAGTTTGCGATCGTTAGTTACCAAGTAATCTGCCCCAGCGCGTCTGCATGCCGCCAACACCAAATTATCCTCGTAATCATGATGAAGCGTTAGATACTTATCGGCCAACCACAAATCGGATGCGTCTGCGCCCACGGCGGTGGCGTTTTCGGTCATATTTCGAACAAACGCCAGCGCGGCCTCGCCTATCGCTCGTGCCGATGCTTCGTCGACCGAGCCTTTTTTAGCAATAACCCTGCGCTTGAGCTCGTGCTGGACAACATACAGTACATCCTTGGCGATATGCACCGGAAAGAGCAACGTTGCGCCAGATTCCGCAGCCCGTCCGATAAACGCACGCGCGGCAAGCGACTCGGCATGGTCGACGCAAAACGAATCAACCCATACGTTGGCATCCACCATTATTTTGAGGGGAGCCCCGCTCACTGGATCATCCCCTTTTGGCGATAGCGCTCGTCCATGGCTTCGGAATAGATTGTGTCCCAATCGCGATCGTCGGATACGGGCAACGTAGCGATGCCCAGGTCCGCGTAAAGCTGATCCGCCGCCGCCCATGATGCGGCGAACGGAGTATCGGGCGCGACGGTCTGCTGCCGGTCGTCGACGGCCGCAAGCACTTCCTCGCACTGCCCGCCACCCTGCGCGACCTTGGCCACCACCTTTTTGATGAGCTCGGGCAGTGACCCGCCCGAAAGCCGCAGCGCTTCCTCGGCACGGTTCTTGACCTGGCGATCCACGCGAACGTTCACCTGCGCCATGCCGCCAACAGCACCCACGTTGATCCCACTCCCTTCAAATGCTAGCACCGCTAGCAACACTATATAGAGAAGCTAGCAAATGGTCAAATGCAAAAGACCTGCGCCCAGACGACACCGATGCCGTCTGGGCGCAGGCCAGATAACGTGGGCGAACACGTCTGCTAGCGCAGATATGCCTTCGCGTTGCTCAGGCTGTAGGCAATCGTCGAACCATTGTGCAGCAGCGACGACGTCTGTGGGGTAATCGCGCCGGTAATGCCCAGCGCCAGGAGCGCTGAGTTGGTGAGCATCACCTTAGAGTAGGAGCTCGTCAGGCGATCAATGAGGCCCTGGCTCATGCGGCGCAGGCGCACGATTGCGGCCAGATCCGTATCGGTCAGGATGATATCGGCGACCTCCTTGGCGATGTCGCTTCCGCCGCCCATGGCCAGCCCCACGTCGGCCAAACCGAGCGCCGGCGAATCGTTGACGCCGTCGCCCACCATGGCAACGTGGCGCCCCTCGCGCTTAATGCGCTCCACATAGGCGTA
>USQE01000266.1 GCA_900556675.1 uncultured Collinsella sp. | reverse complement strand
GCCTCGTAAGGCCCCTCCTTAGGAAAGGGAATCGATTTATTCCACAGCCGTAGATTAATCCTAGCCGCTACTCCATCATGTCGAGGACGGAGGGGCGCAGCTCGCTCTCGGCGGCCTCGGGATCGGTCTCGCGCAGACGGTTGATGTAGCGGTTGTACCACATCACGGCAAGGCCCAGGAAGACAACCACACCGCCAACGTTGTAGACCAGCGTCAGCCACAGCGGCTGATCGAGCGGAATGGTGCCGCAGATAAGCACGAAGCAGAAGACCACAAGCAGGAATGCGGCAACGACCAGGCCAAAGCTGCGCGAGCCCATGCGGAAGTCACGGGGAGCGGCGTCGAAGTTCTTGCGCAACATAAAGTAGGCAAGCAGGATCAGCAGCGGCGGGAGCAGAGCGGTGGCAGCCGTCATGTTGGTGACGATCATGAGCAGGTCGTCGAGATTACCGGAGCCCAGGGCCGGGATGATCAGGATGGGGACGACGATAGCGAACTGCAGCCAAGCGGCGCGGGCGGGAATGCCATGCTCGTTAAGCTCGACGATCTTGCTACCAAAGACGCCCTTGGGGATCTCGGTGAAGAACACCTTGATGGGAGCGGAGGTCCACATCATGAGGGAGCCCAGCGTGGCAGCGAGAAGGATCAGGCCGATGACGCGCGTGGACACTTCCATGGGAATGCCAAAGTGGGCAAAGACAGCGCCGAATACGTCGAAGATGCCGGTGGAGATGGCAACGCTGCCCTCGGGGATGAACAGGTTAACCAGCAGCGAAGCGCCTGCATACAGAAGGCCGATGGTCAGGCCGGCGATAACGACAGTGCGCACGAAGGCCTTGACGCCGCCCTTGAGGTCGTTGAGGAACACGCCGACAGACTCAGCGCCGCCAACGCCCTGGATGATCCAGGCAAGCGTACCGAAGAAGCCCCACGCAGTTGCGAAGTTGCTCATGTCGGGAGCCATGTTAGCGGGAGTAGGAGCCGTAGCGAACTCAACGCCGCCAAAGGCAGCAGCCAGGGACAGCAGGATGAACACGGCGGTCAGGCCGAGAGCCGCGGTCGAACCGAAGGAGGAAATGGAGCCGATCCACTTAGCGCCCTTGGTCGAAACCCACGTGGCGATAGCAAAGACGACGATCTCGATAATGGTGATCCACAGCTGCGAAAGCTCGGCGTTGGCACCAAAGAACACGTAGCTCGCGTAGATGATGACGTTGGGCAGGACGGACGCAAAGAAGAACAGGTTAACGAACCAGTAGCTAAATGCCGTCAGGAACGCCCAGCGACCACCCATCGAGGTCTTAACCCATGCGTACACGCCAGACTCGGAGTCCTTGTTGAGGCCGACGAACTCGGCGGTAACCAGGGTATAGGGGACAAAGTACAAAAGCGTGGCGAAGAAGAACGACGGCGCGGCTGCCAAGCCGATAGCCGCGTTGTTGTTGATGATGTTCTTGATACCGAACACGGCGGCGACCGTCATGCCCAGCAGAGCGAACGAACCAATCGTTCCTCGTTTTTCAGAGCTCATAAGCCCTCCCAATCATCTGTTAAATGTCATCTAAAACCGTCCGAGCTGCAAGTGCAAACACGGATGGCGCACCTGCTAAGGGGAATGGGGAAAAGGGAGTCAACAAAGCCATCCCCCTTAACGGCGCGAAGCAAACGTCCAGGCGGACGAATACTACTTGTTGGGGAAGGAATAACCTTCGACTGTCACGTGCAGTACCACGACGCGGGGATCCGCGGCATCGGCCACGACACGGTAGGCCTCGTCAATTTCGACGACGGCAACGCCGCCGGCGGGAATCGTCACGGTCTCCCCCGTACCCTCAAAGCGCTCGCGATCATCGATATCGCTGTAGGCGCGCGTACAGGTAAGATCGGCCTTGGAAGCCACCTCAACGGTCAGATTGCCGTCGAGCGGGGCGAGCACGGCATGGTAGCGACGGTGACCGACCAGATCGGCAGTAGCCGCCTCGTGGGCGTTCACCCACCAATACACCAGCGAGTCGCCGATAGAGTACGCCACATCGTGCTGCAGTTCAGAAACGCCGTCGAGTGCCTGACCGGTACGCATCCACTTCTTGACGGACTTCATCTGGGCGTCGAAATCGGCACGCGAGTTAAAGATATGCATGACTTATGCCTCCTTAATGGGTGCCAGCGCCTGAGCCAGATCGGCAGACGTCAGCGGTCGCAGGGACACCTCAAAGCTGAAGCTCTCAAAACGGGTGCGATAGGAATCGAGCACCTCGGAACCCCAAGAGTTCGAGCCAAGGCCGAGCA
>USQE01000265.1 GCA_900556675.1 uncultured Collinsella sp. | reverse complement strand
TCAAATTTCATATCGCCAACGCGAAAATGCTGGGGCTTTCTCCCGAGGAATACGCGGAGGAGAACGCGAAGGAGCGGGATATAGACGAGGTGACGAAGGTGTATGCCCGCTATCAGGCGCATTTGAAGGAGAACAACTCCCTCGATTTCGACGACCTTCTCAACGAAACGAGAAAGCTCTTAAAGCGGAACGAGGAGGCGCGGGAGTATCTCGGCGGAAGGTTCCGCTATATTCTCGTGGACGAGTTTCAGGACACCAACGCGGTGCAGTTTGAGATCGTCAAGCTCCTCGCCTCCGTGCACGGCAATCTCTTCGTCGTGGGCGACGACGATCAGTCCATTTATAGCTGGCGTGGCGCCGACATCACCAATATCCTGGACTTTGAGAAGGACTTTAAAGACTGCAAGACCGTCAAGCTGGAGCAGAACTACCGCTCTACGGGTCATATCCTGAACGCCGCCAACGCCGTGGTACGTCACAACTCGCAGCGCAAGGACAAGCGCCTGTTTACGGCCGAGGGCGACGGCGAGAAGATCCAGGCCTTCCAGGCAAGCGATGAGCGCGACGAGGGTCGCTGGATTGCCGGCGAGATCGAAAAGCTGCATGCCAAGGGCACGAGTTACGACGACATCGCCGTGTTCTACCGCACCAACGCCCAGTCGCGTATTCTCGAAGATATGTTTCTGCGCGCGGGCGTGCCCTACAAGATCGTGGGCGGCACGCGATTCTTCGACCGTGCCGAGATCCGCGACGTCATGGCCTACCTTAAGATGATCGTGAACCCGGCCGACGAGATGAGCGTCAAGCGCGTCATCAACACGCCGCGCCGCGGCATCGGCTCCACCTCGATCCAAAAGATCGAGCAGCTGGCGCGCGACAACCGTTGCTCGTTCTTCCAGGCTTGCGAGATCGCGTGCGCCGAGACGGGCATGTTTAGTGCCAAGGTGCGCAACGGCCTGTCGAGCTTTGTGTCGCTGGTGCGCGAGGGCCGCCGCATGGACGGCGAGCTCAAGGACGTTGTCGAGATGATCGTCGATAAGACGGGCTTGCTGCAGGCGTTTCGCGCCGAGGGCACCATGGAGTCCGAGAGCCGCGCCGAGAACATTGAGGAATTCCTGGGCGTCGCCGCCGAATTTGAGGAGACGCACGAGGATATCGAGGGTACGCTCGAGAGCTTGGAAGAGCTGCGCGCAGCCGGCGTTGCCGACGTGCCTGCCGAGCCTGAGTCCGAGCCCGTTGTGGTGAGCGCGCCTGCGCCCGAACCGGGGCCATCTGCCCCGGCATCCTCGTTTGAGGCGCTCGTCGGCGCGCGCGATGCCGCAGGTTCCAATCCGCTCGATAGCCTAGCCGCCCCGGCGCTCTCGCCGCAGGACGCCCTGGCCGCCGCCATCGCGGGCAACGCGTATGCCGCGCCGACGGAGATGCCGGCGGGTGCCGTGCATGCCGACGAGATTGAGCGCACCTACGGTCCGCTCACCTGTAAGGCGCTGCCGGCACTCATGGAGTGGCTGGCCCTGCGCTCCGACTTGGATTCCCTGGCCGGCGAGACGCATGCCATTACCATGATGACCATCCACTCCGCCAAGGGCCTGGAGTTCCCGGCGGTGTTCGTAGCCGGCATGGAGGAGGGCATCTTCCCGCACGTGCACGACTTTGGCGGCAGCGATGACCCGGGTAAGCTCGAGGAGGAGCGTCGCCTGGCCTACGTCGCCATCACGCGTGCCCGTAAGCGCCTGTTCCTGACCTATGCGGCCACGCGTCGCACCTACGGCTCGACCTCTGCCAACCCGCGCTCGCGCTTCCTCAACGAGATTCCGTTTGAGGATATCGAGTTTAGCGGTATCGGTTCTGCCGGTTTTGAAGGCACGGGTTGGGAGAAGCGCGGCGACCGTCACGGCACCTTTGGCTCGGGCATGGGTTCGGATATGTACGGCGGCAAGGTATTTGGTTCGCATACGCGCTCGACTGGCGGTTCCGGTTCGCGCGGCGGATCGAGCTTTGACGATTTCTTTGGTGGCAGCAGCTACGGGACCGAGCGCCATCGTGGGGTCTCGCCCGACGCTGGCCGTGTTGCCTCGACCTTTGGCTCGGGCGCACCGCGAGCCAAAAAGCCCTCGTCCAAGGTGTCCCCGACGGTGGAGCGCAAGGTTGATCGCGCCAGCGCATCGCAGGACTTTGCCGCAGGCGATACCGTGAGCCACAAGACCTTTGGCACGGGTACCGTGATCTCGGTCGCCGGAGACATGATCGAGGTTCAATTCGAAAAGACCGGTCAGACCAAAAAGCTGATGAAGGGCTTCGCGCCGATCGTCAAGCTGTCGTGATCCTGGC
>USQE01000264.1 GCA_900556675.1 uncultured Collinsella sp. | reverse complement strand
CGCGAGGGCCTAGACCTTCCCGAGGTCTCGCTGGTGGCAATTCTCGACGCCGACAAGGAAGGTTTCTTGCGCAATCGCCGTTCGTTGATTCAGACGATTGGCCGTGCGGCCCGTAATGCCGACGGCGAGGTCATCATGTATGCAGACGTTGTGACCGATTCGATGAAAGAAGCCATCGAGGAGACGCAGCGCCGTCGCGAGATTCAGATGGCATATAACGAAGAGCATGGCATTGTGCCCAAGACGGTCCGCAAGGCCATTAACGACATTTCGAGCTTTATTGCCGAGGCCGAAAAGACTGTGGGCTCGAAGGGACGCTCGAGAGGCGATTCGCTGGGTCACGGTGCGTTCTATACGCCCGACGAAAACGGCGAGGGCGCCGCGCCGGAGACGGTGACGCCCGAGCAGACGCTTGCCGAGCAGCTGGAAGGGCTGCCGCATGACGAGCTCGTGCGGATCGTCGAGACCATGGAGGAAGACATGCGCAACGCTTCCGCCGCCATGGACTTTGAGGAGGCGGCGCGTCTGCGCGATGCCGTCGTTCAGATTCGGGCGATGCTTGAGGGCGCATCTGAGGACGAAACGATCGAGCGTTTGCGTTCGCAGGCTCGCAAGGGCTCTACCTTTGCTTCGGGCAGAAAACGCCAGGGTGCACGATTCAGAAAGTAGCGAACAGGCCCCGAGTTCCCTGTGGAGCTCGGGGCCTGTGTCGTTCGGACGCGGGAGTTCGTGCGCTAGAGGTCTGCTATCAGCGCCTCGGCGCAACGGATGCCGTCGGTGGCGGCGCTCATGATGCCGCCGGCATATCCGGCGCCCTCGCCGCAAGGGTAAAGGCCCGAGGTCGACACGGCATGGCACGCTCGGTCTCGGGTGACAGAGACCGGTGAGCTCGAACGCGTCTCCACGCCGGTAAGAACGGCATCGGGGCGGTCGTAGCCTCGTAGCTTTTTTCCGAGTAGGGGAAGTCCCAGGCGGAGCGACTCGACGATATGCTGCGGCAGGGCTTCGTCAATTGCCGTCCAGGTCACACCGAGCGGATAGGTGGGCTTTACCTTTCCGGGAGCCTTGCTGGCGCGCCTGGCAAGGAAATCCCCGACGAGCTGTGCCGGCGCGTTCCAGTTGGAGCCACCCAGACGATAGGCGGCTCGCTCGCAGGTGCGCTGGAGTTCAATGCCTGCGAGCGGGTCATCGTCGGGAAGGTCGTCAGGTGTGACGTTAACGAGTAGGGCGGCATTTGCGTTGCGCCCGTCGCGGGCATTGAGGCTGGCACCGTTGACGCACAGATGGCCCTGCTCGGAAGAAGCCGCGACAACCTGTCCGCCGGGGCACATACAAAACGAGAACACACTGCGGCCGTTGGGGAGATGGGCGACAAGCTTGTAGGGGGCTGCTCCGAGTGCCGGGTGCCCCGCCGAAGGGCCATATTGGGCGCGGTCGATGTCGCGCTGTGGATGCTCGATGCGCACACCCATGGCAAAGGTCTTTTGCGCGAGGGCAACGTTATGTTCATTGAGAAGCTCGAATACGTCGCGGGCGGAATGGCCGCAGGCGAGAATGAGGTGCTTTGTGGCGATTGTTTCGCTTGTGGTTTCTTGCGGCGGTTTGACATCAACGCCGGTGATGGCGCCAGATCCATCGGTTCGAATATTGACGAGCTTTGTTCGATAACGGACGGTTCCACCGAGCTGCTCGATGCGCTGAGAAATGTTGGTGACGACGGTGGGGAGGATGTCGGAGCCAATGTGCGGCTTGGCGTCCCACAGGATGTCGCGAGGTGAGCCCGCTTCGACGAAGGTCTCAAGAATCAGTCGATGGGCGGGATTCTTGGTTCCCGTGTTGAGCTTGCCGTCCGAGAAGGTACCGGCGCCGCCTTCGCCGAACTGGATGTTAGCGTTGGGGTTCAGCTCGCCGGTGGCGGAAAAGTGCTTCACCGCCTTCACCCGCTCTTCCAGCGCCGGGCCGCGTTCCAGCACCAGAGGCCGCAGCCCCTGCCGGGCCAGCAGCAGGGCGCAGAACAAGCCCGCCGGCCCAAGGCCGCACACCACTGGACGGGTTTTCAGCGTCTTTTCGCCCTTTGGCAGGATCAGACGCACCGGTTTGGATACAGCAACGCAGGGCGCAGCCCCGGCGTAAGCCGGTTCCGCACCCTCGTCGTTGAGTGTGATGGCTACCGTGTACACCAGCACCGGTTTGCGGTGCCGGGCATCCACCGAAATTTTTGCAATGCCGCTCTCCCGCACGGCGGCGGCGGGCAGATGCAGAATGCGCAGCGCCTCCTGCACCGCCTGCCGCTCCGTACAGGAGAGGGCCAGCCGAATGTTGCGTACCAAAAGCATACTGGGTCTCGTTTCTTTTTATCGTTTCGTGCGCGCCT
>USQE01000263.1 GCA_900556675.1 uncultured Collinsella sp. | reverse complement strand
GCACAAGTGTCGAATGCTCCGATTGAGGAGGCCAACATGGATCTGTTTCTTGAGACCCCGCGGCAACAAGCCGAGCGCATGTTGCGCCAGCAGCAACGGCTTATGGAGATGCAAATGCAAGGGGCGGCCGTCCAGCCTCCTGTGCAAAACGCCGCGCCCGCGGTATCGTCTGCGGATGAGGTGGACCCAGGAGCCTATTCCGTACAGCAAGATTCATATGCGCAGGAGCTTGCGTTCGACAAGCGTCGTGCGCGTCGCCGTCGCTGGGCCCAGCGCCTGCGTACGCTGGCGATGATCGTGCTGATTCCGTTGGGGCTCGCGGCAATCTTCTTGGCCTCATATGCCCTCACGTGCATTCTCAACGGCGCCTCGCCCAGCGAGGTGCTTGAGCACTTGGCGGTTCTCGGCCAGCGCCTAAGCGATGTCGTAGCAACCATCCGCGCCGGCTGGGAGAGTTAGCGTTTTAGTACCTGTGGCCCAAAATCCATTTGTCCGATTGCCATGTGACGCCCGGTGCGTGTGGCGGGGTAAGATTGATCGCGGTTTTGATTGATGATCGATTGAGTTTGTTGGGCGGAGTCTATGTCTGCTATTGATATCGTGCTTGTTGTGACCGCCTTGGTGGCGGTGGGGGTTGCTGTGGCTTGTGCCCTGCAGCTCAAGGGCCTTCGCGTCGAGCTGCAGGAGCGCGGCGATAGCGGGGCAGAGATGCTGGCTGCGCTCGAGCAGGCCAACAATGCGCTCGACACCCTGAACGTCGCTTTGGCCGAAACCCGCCGCACGGCAAATGCCATCGCGCAGCAGCAGACGACCGATGCGGCCGTAGAGCAGCAGCGCTACCTGACCATCGCGCGTGAGTTCTCGCAGGCCGGCGACCGTATGGATGACCTGCGCCGCGAGACAGCCCAACAGCTTGGCGCCAACCGCGAGGGCATCGAGCACCGCCTGGACAAGGTGCGCGAGACGGTCGATGCCCAGCTGGGCGCCATCCGCAAGGACAACAACGTGCAGCTCGATCAGATGCGCGCGACGGTGGACGAGAAACTCTCCCGTACGCTCAACGATCGCCTGTCGGCATCGTTTAAGCAGGTGAGCGACCAGCTCGAGGCTGTGTACAAGGGTTTGGGCGACATGCAGTCAATCGCCACCGGCGTAGGCGACCTCAAGCGCGTACTGGGCAATGTAAAAGCGCGTGGCATTTTGGGCGAGGTGCAGCTGGGTGCAATCCTGGCGGACATCCTTACGCCCGACCAGTATCTGGAAAACGTCGCTACCAAGCCCGGCGCCTCGGAGCGCGTTGAGTTTGCCGTCAAGCTGCCGGTGGACGAGGGCGATCCCGTGCTGCTGCCGATCGACTCCAAATTCCCGGGCGACGCGTACGAGCATCTGCTCGACGCGCAAGAGTCGGGCGATGCTGAGGCTGTGGCCACCGCGCGCAAGACGCTCGATGCGATGGTGAAACGCGAGGCAAAGGACATCTGCGAAAAGTACCTGAGCGTGCCCGCGACCACCAATTTTGGCATCATGTTCGTGCCGTTTGAGGGCCTGTACGCCGAGGTCGTCAGCCGCCCCGGGCTTATCGAGACCCTGGGCCGCGACTATCACGTCAACGTTGCCGGCCCCAGCACCATGGCGGCCATCCTCAACAGCCTGCAGATGAGCTACCAGACGTTTAGGCTGCAAAAGCGCACCGACGACGTGCTGCGCGTGCTTTCTGCCGTCAAGGCCGAGCTGCCGCGCTATCAGGCGGCGCTGCGTCGTGCCCAGCAGCAGATCGAGACCGCGGGTAAAACGGTCGAGGGCATCATCACCACGCGCACCAACGTTATGGAGCGCAAGCTCAAGGATATCGACGCGCTGGAAGACGCGCGGGAGGCCGACGAGATTTTGGGCTTGGAGTCCGCAGGCTTGCTCGCAGACCAAAAAGACGAAGACTAGCTGCATCTGACGGCGGGGTGCCTGCACAAGCACGGCGCGGGCGCTTTTCGCATCGTGCTTGCCTGAAGTGCGCTTTAGTGTGCAACAATGGCGTTTCGCCCTATCAGACGCGAAAGGAAGCCCATGTCTCAGAGAAACACCAGTCCGCTCAAACGCTCCACCGTGCGCCGCACGCTACAGCGTTTTTGGGACGTCACGCGCACACAGCCGCTGATCGTCTTTCTCTCGGTGTTCTCGTCGGCGGGCTACATCTTTTTGCTCACGTTTGCCAACACCTACGTGATGGCCCTTATCGTCGACCGCGTCCAGGCCGGCCCCGTGGCGGGCGACCAGGTGTTTGAGGTCTTTGGTCCCTATATTCTGGCGCTCGTGTTCGTTAACCTAGTGGGCCAGATCCTCTCCAAGCTGCAGGACTACACCGTCTACAAGCTCGAGATTGCGGGTAACT
>USQE01000262.1 GCA_900556675.1 uncultured Collinsella sp. | reverse complement strand
AAAGTCGTCGACTGCCTTAAGGCCACCGAACTCAATGCCCAGGTGGATGCACTCGAGTGCAGGGCGCTCGCCCAGGTCGCGGTCGGGAACGATGGCTCCAGAAGGATACGGGACCATCTTGCCCTTCTTGAACTCAAACTTACTGGGCATCGGCTGCCACCTCCTTCTTGGAAGCAAAGCGGTCCTTGACGCGACCGAAGAACGCCTTGAGCTGCGGGTTGTTGGTAAAGATCATGACCAGGATCAACACGATGGCGTAGATGAGCATGCGGTAGTCCGAGAACTGACGGAGCAGCTCGGGAAGCACCGTGAGCAGCGCCGCCGCGATGACGGAGCCGCGCATATTGCCCAGACCGCCCAGGACCACGAACACCAGGATGAGGATGGACGTGTTGAAGTCGAACTTGGTGGCGGAGAGCTGCGAGAAGTTACCGCCGAAGAGAGCTCCGGCAGCACCGGCGAGGGCAGCGGAAACCACGAAGGCGATCATGCGGTACTGGGTGACGGAGATGCCCACGGACTCGGCTGCAATCTTGTTGTCGCGCACGGCCATAATGGCACGGCCGGTACGGCTGCGAACCAGGTTGAGCACGATCACGAGTGCGACCATGACCAGGATGGCACCGGCGAGGAAGGTCGAGTACGTCGACACACCCGATGCGCCCTGCGCGCCCTTGATGATGGCGGTGCCGTCCTCGAGCAGATGCAGGTCGTCGATCGTGGAGTTACCCGTGATGTTAAAGATCACGTGCAGGCCGCGCGAGTCGACACCCACGATAAGGCAGGTGACGATCTCTTTGATGATCTCACCAAAGGCCAGCGTCACGATAGCCAGGTAATCGCCACTCAGACGAAGGACCGGGATACCGATCAAGAAGCCCAGGATGGCGGCAGCGAAGGCGCCGACCACGATGCTGATG
Organism: uncultured Collinsella sp.; assembly: GCA_900556675.1. Lineage (GTDB taxonomy): Bacteria > Actinomycetota > Coriobacteriia > Coriobacteriales > Coriobacteriaceae > Collinsella. The sequence goes on along the minus strand of USQE01000262.1, from coordinate 1,468 downwards.
ATCAGGCGCACCGGATCGGAGGGAACGGCGCTCTCAAGGGCGACCGCGGTGACGATGCCCGTATAGGCACCGACGCTCATAAAGCCCGCATGGCCCAGCGACAGGTCGCCCGCGATGCCGACGACGAGGTTGAGGGAAATGGCCATGACGATATAGGCCGTGATGGGAACCAGCTGACCGGCGATCATGCGCGGGATCATGTGGTTGGACTGCATAAAGAACACGATGGCGAAGGCCACGATGCACATGGCGTACGTGACAAAGTCGTGACGCGTCTGCTTGTCTTTAAGAAACTTCATAACGCTCACCTACACCTTCTCGGGGACGTACTTGCCCAAGAGGCCGGCAGGCTTGACGAGCAGGACGATGATCAAAACACCAAAGACGATGGAGTTGGCAAGGCTCGTGGAAATGTAAGCCTGCGCCATCGCCTCGATGATGCCGATGAGAATGCCACCGACAAAGGCACCGGGGATGGAGCCGATGCCGCCGAAAACGGCAGCGTCGAAGGCCTTGATGCCAGGCATGGCGCCCGTGGTGGGCTGCAGGACCGGCGAGTAGGAGCACAGCAGCACGCCGGCGATGGCGGCAAGGGCAGAGCCGATGGCAAACGTCATCGAGATGGTGCGGTTGACGTTGATGCCCATGAGCTGAGCGGCGGCTTTGTCCTCGGACACGGCGCGCATGGCTTTGCCCATCTTGGTCTTACCTGTAAAGAACATCAGGCCGGCCATGATAACCAGGCAGGCGACGATGGTGACGAGCGAGACGGCGCTTACGTTGAACTTGGCCAAGAACTCCGGCACCTGGAAGGTGACGAGCGAAGTGAAGTTCTTGGGCGTGGCGCCCCACAGAAGCTGTGCGGCGTTCTGCAGGAAGTAAGACACGCCGATGGCCGTGATCAGAACGGCCAGAGGGCCTGCTTGGCGCAGCGGCTTATAGGCCAGACCCTCGATGAGAACACCGAGAACCGTGCAGACCACACAAGAGAGAACTACAGATGCCCAGCCCGGGAGGCCGAGATACGACGTGGCACAGAACGAGACATAGGCACCGACCATGATGACGTCGCCGTGAGCGAAGTTGAGCATCTTGGCGATACCGTAGACCATGGTGTAGCCCAACGCGATGATGGCGTAGACGCTGCCCATGGACAGGCCGTTGACCAGGTATTGGATAAAGACCGTCATGTTCCACATCCCCCTTTCGAATAGGTTTCCAGTTGATGTATGAAACAGGGACGTTACATCGTCCCTAGATACCAAGCAAGCAGGGAAGGCCAAAACCTCCCCTGCTTGGGATCAAAACCGCTCTATGTAAGGCGGCCTATTAGGCCTGTACGTACTTGCCGTCGGTAATGACGTACGCCGTCGGGTCCTTCTGGACCTGGCCCTTGTCGTTCCAGGAGAGCTTGCCAGTCAGACCGTCAACAGTAATGTTGCGCATAGCCTCGGGAAGCTTCTCGGCA
>USQE01000261.1 GCA_900556675.1 uncultured Collinsella sp. | reverse complement strand
TTTTCCTCCGTCCCCTTGGGATCACGGAAATAGCGGGCGGCGATGGCGCGAACGGCCTCGAGCCCCGGACCGCCCACGCGCGGGGACGGCGAGGGCTCGGAGCTGCCGGGGCCCAGCTCGACCTCGACTCGGCCAGCGAGCCCAGCGGTGGCAACGGCCTCGCGGCAGCAGGCCACGACATCGGCCACGCTCGTGCCCTCGAGCATGCGGAAGTTGATATTGGCCCACATATCCTGCGGCATTACGTTGGCACCGGTACTGCCGCCTTCGATTTGCGTGGGCGCGCAGGTGGTGGTTACAAGCGGGTACAGCTTTTTGCTGGCGAGGCAGTCGCGCACGATGGCATCCTTGCTGGCAGCAATCTCGTCTGCGGTATAAAGCCCCAGCTCGACGAGCTGCGCGGCAAGCAGGTCGGTCACACGCGCCGGCCACTCGATATCGCAAATCGCGGCAATAGCGCGGCTGAGCACTTCGAGCGACGTGCCGCCGTAAGGGTTGGAAGAATGCCCGCCTTCGCTCTTCGTCCTGAGCACGATATCGGCATAGCCCTTCTCGGCAAGATCGGCATGCATAAGCCAACCCTCACCTGCGCTGTACTCGGCAGCCGCAACGATACGATAGTCGCCCTCGTCGATCAGGTACTCAAGCTCAACGCCACGCTCCTCGAGCGCGCGACCAATGGCACCCGCGCCGTACTGCGTGGTCTCCTCATCCTGGCCAAAGGCCAGCAGCAGCGTGCGCTCGTGCTGCCAACCGTGCGCCAGCGCATACTCAACCGCCTCGAGAATGCCTGCGACCTGGTCTTTCATATCGATAGCGCCGCGACCCCAAATATAGGTGTCGTCCACGTGCCCGCTAAAGGGATCGTGCGTCCAGTCCGTCTCGGTGCCCGGCACCACGGGAACCACGTCCATGTGGCCCATGAGCATGACCGGCTTGAGGGCGGGGTCGGTGCCGGCAAGCGTCACGAGCAGCGAATGGTCGATGAGCTCGACCTCGCCCGTCGCAAACACGCGCGGCCAGCCCTGCTGCATATAGGCGCGCAGGTCGTCAAACGCCTGCCAGTCCACCGTCTGGGCATCCATGCTCGAAATCGTCGGAAACGACAGCACGCGGCCCAGGCGCTCGCACGCGCCGACCTCATCGATATCGGCAAAATCATCCTCGTGCGCAAAGAAGCGCCAAACCTCGGCCATGACATCCTTTCGATTGTGATGACGAGGGCCGCCCCACCGGAGCGGCCCTGCCACATAAACGTTTGCGGTCGGTTATTTGTCCTCGAGATAGCGCGAGAGGAACTCGCGGGTACGCTGGTGCTTGGGGTTGCCAAAGAGCTCGGCCGGCGCGGCGTCCTCGAGCACCACGCCCTTATCCATAAAGACCACGCGGTCGGATACGGTTCGGGCAAAGGCCATCTCGTGCGTGACGACGACCATGGTCATGCCGTCGGCCGCGAGCTTGCGCATGACCTCGAGCACCTCGCCCACGATCTCGGGGTCGAGTGCCGAAGTCGGCTCGTCGAACAGCATGATCTGCGGATTCATGCATAAGGCACGAGCGATGGCCACACGCTGCTTTTGGCCGCCGGACAGGCGACCCACGGCGGCGTGCGCGAACTTTTCGAGTCCCACGCTCGCCAGATGCTCCATCGCAATTTTTTCAGCCTCGGCCTTGCTCATCTTTTTGAGCGTGACGAGCGCGAGCGTGCAGTTGTCGAGCACGTCCATGTTGTTGAACAGGTTAAAGCCCTGGAACACCATGCCGATGTCCTCGCGCAGCTTGTTGATGTTGCAACGCTCGGCCGTGAGGTCCTGGCCGTGGAACCAGATGTGGCCCGCGTCCGGGGTCTCGAGCAGGTTGAGGCAGCGCAGAAAGGTCGATTTACCCGAGCCCGAGGCGCCAATAATAGTGACGACCTCGCCAGGATTGACGGACAGGTCGATGCCCTTGAGCACCTCGAGCGAACCGAAGCTCTTGCGCAGGCCCTCGACGCGGATGAGCGGCTCATTGGTCTGAACGGCGGCCGCGGCGCCGGTAGTAGCGGTATCTGCCATGATGATTCTCCTCGTCTTGAGCCTAGTTGGAGCTGGGCAGCGTGGCAGGAGCCTCGGCGCCGAGCTTTTTGCCAAAGGCCTCGAGCAGGCGGCTCGCCACGAGCGTCAGGATCAGGTAGACCACGAGTGCCACGCAGTAGACCTCCATCTGGCGGTAGTACACGCCGGCGACCGTGGTAGTAGCGTACATAAGGTCGAACACGCCGATGACCGAGAGCACCGACGAATCCTTGATGTTGATGATGAGCTCGTTGGTGAGCGCCGGAATCGCGTTTTTAATGCCCTGGGGGAACACGACTTTGCGCATGGCTTGCCACTGCGACAGGCCCAGCGAGCGTGCT
>USQE01000260.1 GCA_900556675.1 uncultured Collinsella sp. | reverse complement strand
TCACCGTGCGCATCCGCCGCAACACCACCGGCGGTCTCGGAGCCGCCTGGACCATCGATAAAGTCGAGCCTTCTACCAAGTAACAAAAAGGGACGATAACCCTCAAGGTTATCGTCCCATTCTCGTTAGGCCACCTGAGCTCGACTAGTCGCGCGTGAGCTTGCGGTGAATACGATGCGGCTGGGCTGCGTCCTCGCCCAGGCGCTCGATGCGGTTGGCCTGATAGGCCTCGAAGTTGCCCTCGAACCAATACCAGTTGCCCGGATTTTCGTCGGTGCCCTCCCACGCCAGAATGTGCGTGGCGACGCGGTCCAGGAACATACGGTCGTGGCTAATGACCACCGAGCAGCCCGGGAACTCGAGCAGCGCCGCCTCGAGCGAGGACAGCGTCTCGACGTCGAGGTCGTTCGTGGGCTCGTCGAGGAGCAACAGGTTGCCGCCCTGCTTCAGGGTCAGCGCCAGGTTCAGACGGTTGCGCTCGCCGCCGGAGAGCACGCCAGCGCGCTTCTGCTGGTCCTGGCCCTTAAAGCCAAAGCTCGCCACATAAGCGCGGCTCGGAACCTCGGTCTCGCCGACCATCATGTGGTCCAGGCCGTCCGAGACGACCTCCCATAGGTTCTTGTCGGGGTCGATGCCGGAACGGTTCTGGTCGACGTAAGAGATCTTGACGGTCTCGCCCACCTCGAGCTCGCCCGAAGTCAGCGGCTCCAGACCCACAATCGCCTTGAACAGCGTGGTCTTGCCCACACCGTTGGGGCCGATGACGCCCACGATGCCGTTGCGCGGCAGGGTGAACGAAAGGTCATCGATGAGCACGCGGTCATCGAACTCTTTGTGCAGATGATGGGCCTCGAGCACCTTGTTGCCCAGACGCGGGCCCACAGGGATGCGAATGTCGGTCCAGTCGAGCTTCTGGCTTGCGCGGGCCTCGGCCTCCATCTCCTCGTAGCGAGCCAGACGGGCCTTGTTCTTGGCCTGGCGGGCCTTGGGCGAGCTGCGCACCCACTCGAGCTCGGCCTCCATGCGCTTGGCGAGTTTGGCGTCGCGGTTGCCCTGCGCCTCGATACGCGCGGCCTTGGTCTCCAGATACGTGGAGTAATTGCCCTTGTAGGGATAAAGGTGACCACGGTCGACCTCGCAGATCCACTCGGCAACGTTATCCAGGAAGTAGCGATCGTGCGTGACGGCAAGCACCGCGCCCTGGTAGTTATGCAGGAAGTGCTCGAGCCACAGGATCGACTCAGCGTCTAGGTGGTTCGTGGGCTCGTCGAGCAGCAGCAGGTCGGGAGCCTCGAGCAGCAGCTTGCACAGGGCCACGCGACGGCGCTCGCCGCCGGAAAGTACGTTGACCGGCATGTCGGAATCGGGCAGCTGCAGGGCGTCCATGGCCTGGCCGAGCTTGGAATCGATATCCCAGCCGTCGGCGGCATCAATCTCGTCCTGGAGCTTTCCCATCTCGGCCATGAGGGCGTCCATGTCGCAATCCGGGTCGCACATCTCCTCGCCGATCTTGTTGAAGCGATCGACCTTGGCGATCATATCGCCAAATGCCATGCGCACGTTCTCGATGACGGTCTTGTCATCGTCGAGCGGCGGCTCCTGGTGCAGGATGCCCACGGTGTAGCCGGGGGTGAGCCTGGCATCGCCGTTGGAGACCTCCTCGATGCCGGCCATGATCTTGAGCAGGGTCGACTTGCCCATACCATTGGGGCCCACGACGCCGATCTTGGCACCGGGGTAGAAGCTCAGGGTCACGTCGTCAAGAATCACTCGGTCGCCGTAAGCCTTGCGGGCCTTGATCATCTGGTAAATAAACTCAGCCAATGTTGTGTTCCATCCTTAAGAAACGTTGGAATTCCAGCGTTTTGCGTATGTCGGTCGACGGAAAATCGCACTTGTTCGCCGTGCTGCGGCGCGTTGCCGGCGCGACTGGTCGCGGATGAATCGCAAGTCTGCTGCGAACTCATCGAAGCCAAGTGTTTTCGGACCGTGTCCATACGCAAAGTACCATCGCCGATTATCCCATATCCCGTCTACACAGAGTGGCGGTTACTCGTAGGAGGCATGGGCGCCATTCGACGAAGGGCGATCCGGCATGTTCGATAATCCGACTTTGGCGAAAATCGGCGAAACCCATGGCAAGTCGGTCGCCTAGGTGATTCTGCGCTGGCTGGTGCAGCGGAACATCGTGGCGTTGCCCAAGTCCACGCATCGGGAACGAATGGAACAGAACATCGATGTATTCGACTTCACGCTGAGTGATGAGGAGATGGCGGCCGTCACCGCGCTGGATACCAAGACCAGCCTGTTCTTCCGCCATGACACCCCGGAGGCCGTCGATATGTTCGTTGGTTTCATCAAGGAACGCGCGGGACGGGAATGACGCTGACGTACTGAGAAAAAG
>USQE01000259.1 GCA_900556675.1 uncultured Collinsella sp. | reverse complement strand
TCGGCCTGGTTATCCCTGAACTGAACGGCAAGCTGATCGGCTCCGCTCAGCGCGTTCCCGTTCCCACCGGCTCCACCACCATCCTGGTTGCTGTCGTTAAGGGCAAGGACGTTACCAAACGTACCGCCGAGGACCGTCGCCACATGGGTCGCGTCATCTCGGTCGTGTTCCAGAACCCGGCCACGGCGCTCAATCCCCGCATGGTCGTTCGCGAGCAGCTGCTCGACCCCATGCGCGTCCACAACCTGGGTACCGAGGCCGAGCAGGAGAAGCGCGTCAAGGAGCTCCTGGAGCTCACCGGTCTGCCCAGCTCCGCCGCCGAGGTTCTTCCCGGTCAGCTTTCGGGCGGCCAGCGTCAGCGCGTCGCAATTGCCCGTGCCCTATCGCTGAACCCCGATGCCATCATCGCCGACGAGCCCACCTCGGCTCTGGACGTTTCGGTCCGCGCACAGATTCTGAACCTGTTGACCGACCTTAAGAAGGAGCTCGGCCTGGCCATGGTGTTCATCAGCCATGACATCCAGACGGTCCGCTATATCTCTGACGACATCATCGTTATGAATGGTGGCAGGATCGTCGAGCAGGGCGAGGCCAAGCAGGTCTTCCAGCACCCCCAGGACCCCTACACCAAGATGCTGCTCGGCGCTGCGCCGTCGCTGCTGCATCCCAAGCTCGGCGAGTAGCCTCGCTTTCCCTCCCGTGCGCCCGGTTCCCTTGCCGGGCGCACCTCCGTTGCGATTTCGAAAGGTTGGGTTCACGAGCCATGCCAAGTGCTCAGGAGCTACAACATCAATTTGGTGAATACCGAGGCGCCATGCCTCGTCCATCAGATTTCGATCTCTTTTGGAAGGATCGCATGGCCGAGGCCGACGCCGTTGGGCTTGACTATGCGATCGAGACGGCATCGGTCACCGATGCCGTGACCTGCCAGCTTTTCGACCTCTGGTATACCGGCATGTGTGGCGCTCGCCTGCATGCCAAGTACCTTAAACCCGTCTCGGACGAGCCCGTGCCATTGGTGCTTCAGTTCCATGGGTATCCGGGTGCAAGCCGCAGCTGGTTTGAGCAGGCGTCGTTTGCGGGCATGGGCATGGCGCTCATTGCTCTCGATTGTCCTGGCCAAGGAGGCCCCTCCGAGGACATTGGTGGATTTGAGGGCACGACGGTCGCGGGCCATATCGTCGCCGGTATCGACGGCGACCCAGCCAACCTCTACTATGTCCGCCTACATCAGGATATCCGCATTCTGTGCCGTATCGTTCGCGAGCTCGAGGGCATCGATCTTGCCCGTGTGTTTGTGAACGGCGCGTCGCAGGGCGGCGGTTTGGGCATTGCGACCTGCGCGCTTAACAGCGAGCTCATCAATCGCGCCGCCATCCTCTATCCCTTCTTATCGGATTTCCGCCTGGTCTGGGATTTGGATGCCGACGACATTGCCTACGAGGGTCTGCGCTACTGGTCTCGCTGGTTTGACGAGGACTCGACTCGTATCGAGGAAGCCTATGCCAAGCTGGCGTACTTCGATTCCAAGAACTTTGCCCCCATGGTCAAATGCCCCGTGCTGTTTGGCACGGGCACAGCCGATATCGTCTGCCCGCCGGCGACGCAGTTTGCGGTCTACAACAACCTGACCTGTGAAAAGCGTCATGAGTTCTTTGAAGGTTTTGGCCACGAGGAGATTCAGGACTTTGATGATCTGATCATTCCGTTTTTCTGCGAGGGAGGGGAGGCTCATGTCTAAGTGCGAGAGCAATATCGATGAGTTGATTGTCCCCGAGCTTGCGGGGATTCCTGGGACGGTTTCGTCAAGGCTCTCTGATTTCCGGGATTGGCGCGGCGATGCTTCTGTGGATGTTTCCGAGTTGGAGACAGCCGCTTCGGACCTTGAGGTTTGCGGGCTGACCGTTACGGCGATTGATTTCGCAAATCCGTGCGCGCGCTACTCCGAGGTTTCCTTTGAGCTCGGCGGGTATGTCGTGCACGGCCGTTTGATTGAGCCCTCTGGTTGCGCCCGAAGATCCGAGCTTGTTCCGCTGTGTCTGATGTTCCATGACATCGACCGACCCGTGCGGGGATGGCATCACATGACGCGGTTTGCCGCCATGGGATATGCCGTGCTTGCGCTGGACGATGAGACTATTGGATCCAGCGATCTGCAGCAGGGGATTACCTCGCCTGCTTTTGTCGAGCGTGTCCGTTGGGGCTGCGCGTTGGCGAAGGTTGCGCGCAACCTTGATGGCATGGATCCCGACCGCATCTTTGCATGGGGCGAGGGCCTTGGCGGCGGTGTCGCGCTGGCGGTTTCTGCTCTGGACGAGCGGGGCCTTGCCTGCACGGCGCTTGCCAATCCGCTTCCCAGCGGTCTCGAGACGCTGTCGCCTCGGGTTCGTGGCTCGGTGCTCATGGGCA
>USQE01000258.1 GCA_900556675.1 uncultured Collinsella sp. | reverse complement strand
TCATCTTGAACACCTTTCGCTCTTAACTAGGTGTCCAATTCATCATACCCACTCCCCCCCGGCCCCGCCGGCAAATAGCGGACACTCCGCATGCAATCTATGCAAACAAACAGGTACGCTTAGCTACATTCGGTAAGCTCGAGAACGCTGTCCTTAACGATAAGCGCCGGCTCCAGAACGACCTCTTCGGCACGCCTGCCGCCCCTGCCGGCAAGACGCTTGGACATACAGCCAAAAGCATGCTCCGCGAGGACACCAGGATCCTGCTCAATCGCGGTCAGCGCCGGCTCAAATAGAACGTCGGCCGCCGAGTTGTCATAGCTTACGACCGAGATATCGCCTGGGATACTCTTCCCCATCTCGTGCAAGCGCTTGAGCAGACCGAGGGCAATGTTATCCGAGCTTGCGAACACGGCGGTGGCGTCAGTTGCGAGCACCGCCTCCGAGGCCTCGTATGCGCTCGGAATGTAGTACTCGCTCTCAAACTCCAAACGCGCATCGATGGGCAGCCCCACCTCGCGCAGTGCGCGCTCGTAGCCGGCAAGACGTTTACGACCCGTATTGGAACGGCGCGCATTAACCAAGCAGGCAATGCGACGGTGACCCTGCTCGATCAGGTAGCGGGTGGCCATGTAGCCGCCCATCTCGTGATCGAACATCACCTTGTCGCACTCGAGTCCCTCAATGGCACGGTCGACCATCACGGCAGGGATAGGCAGATGGCTGACTTCTTCGCGCAGGGCGCGGTCGTCGGAGAACTCGTCGCCTACGACCAGGAAGACGCCATCAACGCCGCGCGTCACCAGCTGGCGCAGCAGCTCCAGATCGTCATCGGCGCTTCCGCCCGAGCTGGTAATGAAGAGCGCATAGCCGTCCTCGCGGCAGCGCTTTTCCAGGCTACCGGCGAGCGAAGCAAAAAAGCGGCTCTCGATGTTAGGGACGATAAGGCCCAGGGTACGCGACTCGCGCATGACCAGGCTGCGCGCGATCTGGTTGGGAACATAGTGGTTGCGCGCCGCGACCTCTTTGATGAGCTTGCGGTTTTCTTCCGAGATGCGACAGGGCCGATTATTGAGCACAAGCGAGACCGACGAGGGGGAAAGCCCCACCTCCTGGGCGATCTGCTTGAGGGTGACTTTGTTGGCCATCTCGCTCCTTCCGGGTTTACGCGCAGTCTCTTGAAAGTATAGCGACTACCCCTCTACCTCGGTGATAAACACTTTACCAATCCGGTAGACGGCTGTTTTATCGCCGCCAGCGCACCAAATCCGTCCGGGTGGGGTATATTGCAATCGATTGATGACAACGACCACCAAAAGGCGGCTATTAGTATGCACGAAAACGATTTTTTTAACGAGGACCTGCTGTGCGCGCTTGCTGGCGTTGCCGGCGAGGACAACGTACTGATGAGCGAGCCCATGCGCGAGCACACCACGTTTAAGATCGGCGGCCCGGCCGACGTCTTTGTCACGCCCGATACCGAGCAGGGCCTCGTCGCCACGCTCGATACCTGCTATCGCTGCGATCTGCCCCTCACCATCGTGGGCAACGGCTCCGACCTACTCGTCGGCGACAAGGGCATCCGCGGCGTCGTCGTAGCGCTGGGCGAAGGTCTCTCCAACATCACCGTCGACGGCACGCACGTCACGGCGGCAGCCGGCGCGCTGCTTTCCGATGTCGCCGCGGCGGCAGCCGAGGCCGGCCTCACCGGCATGGAGCCCATCTCGGGCATCCCCGGATCGGTCGGCGGCGCCTGCTACATGAACGCCGGTGCCTACGGTGCCTGCATGGCCGATGTGCTGGAGTCCGTGCGCGTCTACAAGCCCGCTCGCCAGCTCGACGACGGCACCCGCGGCAGCGGCAATATCATTGAGTTCGATGTCGATGAGCTCAACCTGGGCTATCGCAAGAGCCGCATTGCCGACGACGGCTTCATCGTGCTTTCGGCCACCTTCAATCTCGCTCCGGGCAACGCCGCGATGATCAAGGCCGACATGGACGACTACCGCCAGCGCCGCGAGGACAAGCAGCCGCTCGACATGCCGAGTGCCGGCTCCACTTTCAAGCGCCCCGAGGGTTACTTTGCCGGCAAACTCATCATGGATGCCGGCCTGCGAGGACACGCCGTTGGCGGCGCGCAGGTGAGCGAGAAGCACTGCGGCTTCATCGTCAACGCCGACCACGCCACCGCCGCCGATGTCGACGAACTCATCCGCCACATCCAAGCAACCGTCAAAGACCAATTCGGAGTAGACCTACAACCCGAAGTCCACCGAGTAGGCGAATTCCTCTAAAAAGAAGGCCCCGAAAGGGGCCTTCACCATATTTATTCAGATAAACCAGTCCGGTGTGTCGCGCTCAGGACCCGAGAGGGCCGGGACAGTCCGAGAGGCATAAGGTTGATCGCGAGTTCCGCACGAGCCGGAGAGCACTT
>USQE01000257.1 GCA_900556675.1 uncultured Collinsella sp. | reverse complement strand
CTCGGAACCAACGTCGCCTCGCGAATGAGCGCAATGTTGGAAACCTGCAGCTCATCGATCATGACGCACTCCGTAGAACACGCGGCTCACCGAGTTATAGAAACTCTCGGGACCATAATCCAGCAGCAGCACATCGCCGGGACCACGGCGCACAGCCACGCTCTCGACCGTGCCATCGCAGGTAATAAACTGTCCATCGATGGCGATCGCCGGAACGCTCGGGCGATCATCGGACATAAAAATCTCCACGACATCGCTCGGCGAGGTCAAAAAGGCGCGAGCCTGAATGGTATGCGGGGCGATGGGCACGCATACCATTCCCGTGTAATCGGGGCTGACGATAGGGCCGCCGGCGGAAAGCGCGTAGCCGGTGGAGCCGGTCGCCGTCGATACGACCACGCCGTCGCCGCGCAGGCGGTCGATATGATGGCCGGACACCGTGATATCGAACTCGACCATATCGGACAGGGGCCCGCGCGTAAGCGCCATATCGTTGAGAGCAAACGTGCGCACAACATCCTTCGTACCGTCTTCGCGAACCGAAACGATATCGGCGGCGATGGTGGCGCGGCGGCTCACATGGAGCTCGCCGGACAGGGCATCGCTCACGACCTGCAAAATGTCGCGCTCCTCGGGGCTCGCGGCCGTCAAAAAACCCAAATGACCATAGGAAAGACCCAAAATGGGAATCTCACGGTAGTTGAGAATGCGGGCGGCACGCAGCAGCGTGCCGTCGCCGCCGAGCGTAATAACCAAGTCGGCATCGTCAACATCGGGCGCGCTCTGAATCTTAGAGCGCTGGTCGGCAGCCCATGCGACCTCGTAACCTTGGCGCGAAAGCCAAAGCTCGAGCATCAGGCCGCTCTCGACCGCCTCTTGCTTGTAGTAATTGGGAACCAGAAAGACCTTCATAGCGTTGCAGCTTTCTCGCTCAAAACCGATACCTGGGATTGAAGCTCATCGTCGGTGCGTTCGCCGGGTGCAAACCTCGTGCCGTACAGGAAAAACTCAACGTTGCCCTTGGCGCCGTGGATGGGCGACACGCACACGTCGAGCGGGAACAGGCCCTTGGCGGCAAAGAGCTCAATCGCCGCCGTGAGCGTATCGCGACGGACGGCGGGGTCGGTCACGATACCGCCCTCGCCCACCAGCGCAGCCGGCGCCTCAAACTGGGGTTTTACGAGCGTGCAAAACGAACCCGAAGGCTTCAGGCACGCCATCACGGCGTCGATGATATTTGCGATACTCGTAAACGACACATCGCACACGGCCAGGTCGATAGCGCCGCCGTAGCCGAGCTCGGGCAGCTGCGTCACGTTGGTGCGTTCATGGAGCGTCACGCGATCGTCTTGGCGCAGCGACCAATCAAACTGAGCGCGACCCACATCGACCGAAACGACTGTGGCGGCGCCGCGCTTGAGCAGGCAATCGGTAAAGCCGCCCGTGGAGCATCCCACATCGAGGCAGGCAAGGCCCGTGAGATCGATACAAAACGCATCGAGCGCGCCCTCGAGCTTGAGCCCGCCGCGCCCAACGTAGGGAATACGACCCTTCACGTGCAACGGCAGGCCCGGCGTCACCTTAAGGCCCGGTGAGGTCAAACGCTCGCCGCCACTCGAGACCAAGCCGGCCATAAGAGTGCGAAGGGCATCCGCGCGATCGGCGCAGATGCCCTGTGAAATCAGTTCGTCATCGAGACGCACACGTTTCATGAATGCCATCAACCATTCGTATCCGGAGACGCGGCCTGGCTATCCTGGGATTCGTTTGCCGCATCCTCATCGTATTCCTGCTCGAGCTTATCTGCCTCGCGAGGCGTCAACTCAAACTTATCGACCATATCGACCGCACGGGAGCCCAGCTCGATCGCCTCGTCAAACAGATCGAGCGAACGCTCCAGGGACGTATCCTTGGAGCGAACGGTCGCGATAATCTGGTCCAAGCGGTCCGAGATCTCGTCGAAGTTGCGGACGGAACCCTCTGGCATGGCTACTCCTTGACGGTACCGGTCTCGGCCTCGGCGACCTCGGCATCCTCGTCGAGAACGCCGGCCGCAGCCTGAGCGGCGGCAACCTTGGCGGCAGCCTCGGCGGCCTGGGCCTCCTCGCGGGCACGGTCCTCGGCCAGTAGCTCCTGATAGAGGTCCTCGCCCGGCAGCTCCTCGCTACGAGCGATCTTGCCCAGCACGCCGTTGACAAACGACGCGGACTGGTCGGTGCCATAGGCCTTGGCAAGCTCGACCGCCTCGTTGATCACGATGGCGTCCGAGACCTCCTCGTCGGTGAGGAAGCGCATCTCATAGACGGCGATACGCAGCAGATTGCGGTCGGCACCGGGCATACGCATAAGATCCCAGTTCTTGGCGACGGAGCGCAGGGCGCAGTCGATGCGGTCGATGTGCTCGTAGGCACCGCGGCACAGCTCCAGCGCGTAGGGATCG
>USQE01000256.1 GCA_900556675.1 uncultured Collinsella sp. | reverse complement strand
CGCTCAAGGAGGATGCGCATGCCGTGCACAACGATTCTGGTCGGTAAGAACGCAAGCTACGACGGGTCGACCCTGGTCGCCCGCAACGAGGACTCGTCCAACGGGGTGTTTGAGCCCAAGCGTATGCGCGTGGTGCATCCCGACGAGCAGCCGCGCGTCTACATGAGCGTCCTGAGTCACCTGACCGTTGAACTGCCCGATAACCCCATGCGCTACACGAGCGTCCCCGATGTTGTCCCGGGCCACGGCATCTGGGCCGAGGCCGGTTTCAACGAGCTCAACGTTGGCATGTCCGCAACTGAGACGCTCACCACCAACGAGCGCGTCCGCGGCGCCGATCCGCTCGTGGACTACGTGCCCGCCAAGGGCAACGAGGGCGAGGACGGCTATGTTCCGGCGCAGCCCGGCGGTCTGGGCGAGGAGGACATGGTGACCCTGGTGCTGCCGTATGCCAAGTCCGCTCGCGACGGCGTGCGCATCCTGGGCGAGCTGCTCGAGCGCTACGGTACCTACGAGAACAATGGCATCGCCTTTAGTGACGTTGACGAGATCTGGTGGCTCGAGACCATCGGCGGGCATCACTGGATCGCCAAGCGCGTGCCCGACGACGCCTATGTGACCATGCCTAACCAGCTGGGTATCGACAGCTTTGACCTGGACGATGCCGAGGGCGCCCAGGTCGACCACATGTGCTCTGCCGACCTGCGCTCCTGGATGGCCGAGTGGCATCTGGACCTGACGCTGGGCGTTAAGGGCGACGGTCCCGCCGCGGTCTTTAACCCGCGCGAGGCCTTTGGCTCGCACAGCGACAGCGACCACGTCTACAACACGCCGCGCGCCTGGTACATGCAACGCTGCCTCAACCCCAGCGATGTGTGGGACGGTCCCGAGGCCGACTACACGCCCGAGAGCGACGACATCCCCTGGAGCCGCGTGCCCGAGCGCAAGGTGACCCTCGAGGACATTAAGTACGTGCTTTCGAGCCACTACCAGGGCACGGAGTACGATTGCTACGGCAGCAAGGGCACGCCCGCCACGCGCGGTGCCTATCGTCCCATCGGCATCAACCGCAACAGTCAGCTCGCCGTGCTGCAGCTGCGTCCCTATGTACAGCCGGCGTATCGCGCCGTGCAGTGGATGGCGTTTGGCTCTAACTCGTTTAACGCGCTCGTGCCGCTGTACGCCAATGTCGAGACCATGCCCGAGTACTACGCCGACACGCAGGCTCGCGTGACATCCGAGAATTTCTATTGGGCAAATCGCCTGATCGGTGCCTTGGCCGATGTTCGCTTCCATGAGTGCGGTCGCGCAGTCGAGGATTATCAGGAGAAGGTCGGCAGCATGGGCCACAAGCAGATTCACGACGTTGACGCTGTCGTAGCCGCGCTGCCCGAGGCCGAGGTGCCTGCCGAGCTCGCCCGTGCTAACGAGGCCTTTGCCGAGCTTGTGCACGTGGAAACCGATGCTCTGTTGGGCAAGGTGCTCTACACCACGAGCTGTGCCATGAAGAACTCCTTCGCGATGAACGACAACGTGAGGTAAAGACGGCCTTGCGGCGAACGAGTGGGACAAACGCCGTCAAAGGCTTTGCCCCGCTCGATTTCTATCCCGGCGATAAAACGATTTTGTGTCGTTCACCCAATCTTGGGTACAAGAAGGCCAATGCAGTTGTTCATGATTGGAGCCAACCATGGTTATGAAATTCGATCAGCTTGTTAACGGTGCCATCAACGTGGGCTTCGGTGCCGCCGCCGTTGCCGTCGAGGGCGGCAAGAAGGTCCTCGACGACCTCAATACCAAGGGTGAGCAGGTGCGCAAGGACGCCGGCACTCCCGATATCGCCCGCAGCGTGTCCGACATGTTCGAGCAGGCCGGCGGCACCATCTCCGACCTGACCGAGCGCCTGGGCATGCAGGGCGAGACTGCGGCACAGCGCGTGCTCGACGAGCTCATCCTGGCCCGCGTCCGCGTTATGACCGCCCCCGAGCGCACGGCCTTCCTGGCCCATGTACGCGACATCGTCGATTCGGTCGAGGACAACGTGACCTCGGTGCCCGTCGAGTCCGTTGAGCCCGACGATGCAGAGGACACCGAAGAGGCCGAGTAGCAGCGCAGATGGCAGATTCCACCACCGATTACAACAATCTAGATCCCTTGGGTGACGAGGCGGCGGTTGTCGACGAGGTCGATGCCGCCGTCTCGGGCGCTCGCAAGAAGCCGCGCGCTGTCGATATGGTGCCCGAGGAGCCCGACGCGATGGCGCCGGACGAGGAATACCAGCTCACGCCGGCGGGCCGCCGCGAGCGCATCGGGCAGATCGTTCGCCTGATCAAAAAGTACCGCGTGTGGGATAACCTTACGCCGGTTCGCCTGCGCCGCCTGCTCGAAGAGCTCGGCCCCATGTTCGTTAAAATGGGGCAGATTCTGGCTAACCGTTCCGA
>USQE01000255.1 GCA_900556675.1 uncultured Collinsella sp. | reverse complement strand
CAGGCCCCCCGCCGGGCCGCTTTGGGTTACTTTCCAAAACATTTCCGCAGGACGCAAAGGGCTTCGCCGCGCGAAGCGCGCAGCGGAGCCCTTTGCATGTCCGAGGACGTTCCGGAGAGAAACCCCGTCACGCCCCCGGATTCCCGGTGGGAGTTCTAGACCTTGTCGGCCTTAGTACATACCGCCGCCCTGCTGACCAGCGGTGGCAGCAGCGATAGCGTCCTCAAGCTGAGTGTTCTTGGGCACATCGGAGACGGTAGCCTCGGTGATGAGGATCAGGCTGGCGACGGAAGCAGCGTTCTGCAGGGTGACGCGGCTGACCTTGACGGGGTCGAGGACGCCCATCTCGATCATGTCGCCCCACTCGCCGTTGGCAGAGTTGAGACCCTGGCCGGCGGGCAGCTCGGCAACCTTGTCGACCACGACAGCGCCCTCAAAGCCAGCGTTCTTGGCGATGGTAGCGACCGGAGCGGTCAGAGCCTTCTTGACGATGTCGACGCCGATCTTCTCCTCGGGGTCATCGATCTCGACAGCGTCGAGCGCAGGAGCAGCGTCCATGAAGGCGACGCCGCCACCGGCGACAATGCCCTCCTCGACAGCAGCGCGGGTAGCCTGCAGGGCGTCCTCGACGCGATGCTTGATCTCCTTGAGCTCGGACTCGGTAGCAGCGCCGACCTTGATGACGGCAACGCCACCGGAGAGCTTGGCCAGGCGCTCCTGGAGCTTCTCGCGATCGAAGTCAGAGGTGGTGTTCTCCATTTCGCCCTTGATCTGAGCGATGCGGGCGTCGATGGCCTCCTTGGAGCCAGCGCCGCCAACGACGACGGTGTTGTCCTTGGAGATGGTGACGGACTTAGCGGTACCGAGCATATCAGCGGTGATGTCAGCGACCTTCACGCCCAGCTCGTCCAGAGCGGCCTGGCCACCGGTAAGGACGGCGATGTCCTCGAGGATGCGCTTGCGGCGATCGCCGTAGCCCGGAGCCTTGACGGCGCAGACGTTGAGAGCGCCACGGATCTTGTTGAGGACCAGGGTGGGCAGGGCCTCGCCGTCGATGTCCTCAGCGATGATGAGCAGGCCACGGCCGGCGCGCTGGACAGCCTCGAGAACAGGCATGATGTCCTGAACGCTGGAGATCTTCTGGTCGGTGATGAGGATGTACGGATCCTTCATCACGGCCTCCATGCGGTCGTTATCCGTGACGAAGTAAGCGGAGACATAGCCCTTGTCGAACTGCATGCCCTCGACGGTGTCGATGGTGATGTCGAACGTCTGGGAATCCTCGACGGTGATGACGCCGTCCTTGCCCACGACCTCCATGGCCTCGGCGATCTTCTCGCCGACCTCGGGGTCACCGGCGGAGATGGTACCGACGGAAGCAATCTGCTCCTTGGTCTCGACCGGCTTGGCCTGCTTCTTCATCTCGGCGACGGCGGCGTTGACGGCCTTGTCGATGCCGCGACGGATGGCCAGCGGGTTGGCGCCAGCGGCGACGTTGCGCAGACCGTCGTTGACGATGGCCTGAGCGAGCAGGGTTGCGGTGGTGGTGCCGTCACCCACGGTGTCGTTGGTCTTGGTGGCGACCTCCTTCACCAGCTGGGCGCCCATGTTCTCGATGTTGTCCTCGAGCTCGATCTCCTTAGCGACGGAAACGCCGTCGTTGGTAATGGTCGGGGCACCGAACGTGCGCTGCAGCGCAACGTAGCGGCCCTTGGGGCCCATGGTGACGGTAACGGCGTCGGCCAGGGTGTTGACGCCCTTGGCGAGCTTAGCGCGGGCATCGGTGTTGAACGTAATGTTCTTTGCCATAGTGGGTAATCCTCCAAAAGAAATGTGACTCGCGTCGCCGCTTCCGAGTCCTATGCGACGAGCGCGTTCAAAGACGAATCAGAGATTCTGACGAGACTAGGCCTCGACGACAGCGTAGATGTCATCGGCGCGCATGAGCAGATACTTCTCGCCGTCGACCTTAACCTCGTTGCCACCGAACTTACCGTAGATGACAACGTCACCGACCTTGACGTCCATGGGAATGCGCTCACCCTTGTCGTTGACCTTGCCGGCACCAACGGCAACAATGGTGCCGCGCTGCGGCTTCTCCTGAGCGTTGCTGGCGATATACAGACCAGAAGCGGTCTTCTGCTCGGCCTCGTCGGGCTTGACCAGAACACGATCTGCAAGCGGCTTCAAAGACGACATGCTTGTCTCCTCCTTTTTGGGCCGCGCGGTTATACCACGCGAATTAACCCTTTTTGTTTGCGTACGCGTTGAATGGTACCCACGAATGGCGGGTTATACAACACGGAGTCAAAAAATCTTATTTTTTGGCACTTAGATTTTCTGAATGCCGGGGGATAACTTAGCGGTGGCTCCCGGGGCGGACCGGAGGGCATGAAGTTTGCTGCTCTACAGTCCTGCGCAAGACGGAAAGCACATTAAGTGCTT
>USQE01000254.1 GCA_900556675.1 uncultured Collinsella sp. | reverse complement strand
GCGAGCGTGATGCGTGATGCCAGGTGCACAAGACATTCCGAGAGGTTGCCGGTGTCGTAGCCCTTCTTGGCGAGTGCCGTTTTGGCGCGCGGGTCAGCAAGGTAAGTGGCGAGGCTATTGGGCCGATATGCGTATACGAGCGCCCCGCAGGGGCGCCAGACCAAAACGCTCAGATGGATACCGAACGGATTAAGCTCGTGATTGCACCGGGCGATAACGTTGAGCAGGCGTGCTCGGCGATCCTCGATCGCCGCAGTTACGCTTGAGCCGTCTTGATCGGCATAAACTCCTGGATAGGTAAAGAGCGATGCCGGTTTGATGCCCGCGAGCGTGGGGGAGCAGTTGCGCACGACTGCCGCCTGAAACGTTGGGATGTCTATGGTTCGAGTTACGACGCTCCTTACGGATCTAAACTGTTAGCCTAGGAAAACTTATACACGAAAGTAAGCCTTGGTCAACTAAAAAGTTTGAATAGGGAAACTAATTGACCGAACGGACATGATTTTGGGTTAAGATGGAGACACCCCATGGGGGTATCTAGATAGTGCTACTTGAAAGGGGAACGCATGAGTGACTTGCTCAACCCTGCGAATCTCATCGTGCTGGCTGTCATTGCCGTCGGCATGTTTTTTGGACTGCGTCGCATTGCCGCTTCGACACACGGGAAGAGTTGTTGCAGCGATGGCGCGAGCGGCAAGAGGGCCAAAAAGGTTGTTGTGGTGGATACCGATGCATCGCACTATCCCTATAGCGACGAGCTGCTTATCGGCGGCATGAGCTGTGACGGCTGCGCTCAGAACGTAGCCAATGCCCTCAATACGCTTGATGGCGTGTGGGCTACGGTGACGTATGCGGACCACACGGCACGCGTACGCTCGAAGCGCCCGGTTGATCGCGACGCACTCGAGACGGCGGTGAGGGGCGCGGGCTATTACGTTATGAAAATGTAGGCGTTGCCCTCTCCGGTGGGTACCAGCCTCCTGCCCATTGTGACTATCGGTATCCAAAAATTTGCGCAAAAAATAATCTTTAGATGCGGCGAAAGTGGAGTTTGGTGACGGTTTGCGCGGAATTCGCCACCAATCGAGCATCTATTAACCCGTCCAAAAAATTACAGGTGTATATTTATACGCTGATTATTGCTGCGCCCAGATCGCAATTAAACGTGGACAGAGATGAGAAATGCTAAAACTGGGCTTAAGGTCAGGGGAGGCTATAGCTTTATGAGACGAGTGAGAACACTTGGCTTGGTGGCAGCGCTTGCCGCTATCTTGGTATCGCCGCTGCCGGCGCACGCCGAAGACGCTTCGGGTGCCGTTACCTACAATGCGGGAAATGGGTATTCCTTTGAGAAGCTCTCGCATCCTACGGTAGGAACGTCGCAGCCGGATGGCATCGTCGACTACCAGGGTAACGGTGCCGTTGCCGTTCCGGGTGCCGATGGTAATACGGCCAACAACGAAGGCGATCGCGGCCAGAGCTACACTTGGGCGGCTGCGAGCTATGGTGACTGGCTTTATGTGGGCACCTGCTATGCGGCGATGGGCAACACGCTTACGCTCATGGACAGCACGCTGGGCGATTCCTTTGATGCCGAGACCATGCGCCTGACGCTGGAGGCCATGTTTAACGGCACGTTCTTCTATGGACAGCAGAAGGAGGACGGCACGGCCGACAAGGACAGCGGCGGCATCTTGGTTAAGATCAATACCAAGACCGGTGAGACCAAGCTGCTGCTCTCTGAATCGCTCAACGGCGTCGGTCCTTTGTTCCGCAATGCCGTGAGCTATAAGGGTAAGCTCTATTTCTGCGGCAGCGTCAGGACCAATGGCGGCAAAAGCGGTCTGCCTTCTGTATACGAGATCGATCCTAAGACGGATGAGTGGAAAGTTGTCTATCAGGGCCTTTCGAGCGTGGACGATTACCGCGATGCCTACAAGCAGGGCATCTCAACCGGTATCCGCGGCATATGCGTCCATGATGGCCAGCTCGTCATCAGCAATGTGGGTAAAGCGGGCAATGAGTTTGTGGCGACAATCCTGACGTCATCTGACCCTTCGAAGGGCCAGGCTAGCTTCACCGAGATTGCTAACTCGAAGACGCTGTTTGGCTATCCGGCGATTCGCTATCAGGACAGCATCTACGGTGGCGCCATTTGGGATATGGTTTCGTACAATGGCCATCTCTATGCGACCATCTGCACCGGTACGCCCGAGAACGCTCCCGATGATAATTCCATGCAGTCGTTTGCCATGGTTCGTGGCGACAAGAACGCCGACGGCAGCTATTCGTGGACTCCCATTGTTGGCGATAAGGATGCGACCGATCCAAAGTGCCGTGCAAAGTACTGCTTTGGCATCGATCCTGCCCGTACCCGTTCTGGCGCTGCCAACCTCATCGTCTACAACGACTACCTCTATATCGGTGAATACAACGACGAGGAGATTGCCCTCGAGCGCATCCTGTTCAACAAATCCAACACCGAAG
>USQE01000253.1 GCA_900556675.1 uncultured Collinsella sp. | reverse complement strand
TACTCAAAGATAGTCGTGAGCAGCGCCAGGATAAAGAAGGTCTGGTACATCATCGCGAAGGTCATGATGAGCGAGGCGGCGCACGCCTGCATCTCGACCTCGGTGGCCAAAAAGCCGTGCGAAAGACCGCCCACGACGAGGAAGGTCACGTTGGCGAGCATAGAGATCAGGGACAGCAGCATGCCCGGAGCGATGGTCATAAACATGTCGTAGGCGGCAAAGCGATGATAGCGGAAGGTCGACTTGACCAAGTGCTTACCATAGGTAAAGAATACCTGGTAAAAGCCCTTAGTCCAACGCATGCGCTGTTTCCAGGACGCCTTAAACGTCACGGGCTGCTCGTCAAAGAACTCCGCCGGTGCATAACCGATGCGAATGCCATGGATGGCGCAGAACGTGGTGAACTGAATGTCCTCAGTCAGCGTGTGGAACTGCCAGCCGTGCATGCCTTCGATCACGCTGGCAGAAATGAGATAGCCCGAACCCGAGACGGCGCAAGACGTCTTGCAGATATTACGCGCGTTGTTGAGAAAGCGTGCCTCACGCAGATACCAGGTGGCATTAGCTGCCGAGACCCACGAGCTGCCGAAGTTCTTGGAGTTGCGATAGCTCGTGACCACATGGAAACCTTGGTCAAAGGCATCGTTCATCTTAGATACGTAATCGCGGGAGATAACGTTGTCGGCATCGAAGATGAAGTAGCCCTCAAACGTGTCGGGATACTCGTTAAGGATACGGTCGAAACCAAAGTCCATGACCCAGCTCTTGCCCTTACGGGCCAGGTCATTGCGCTCGTAAACAATGGCACCGGCCTCGCGTGCAAGCTGCGCCGTGTTGTCGGTGCAGGCGTCGGCGACGACGAAGACCTCGATAAGCTCGGACGGATAGTCCTGATCCTTGATGGAGCGTACGAGGTTGGCAATCACGGCTTCCTCGTTATGCGCCGCGATAAAGAACGCATAGCGGTGGAGTTTTTTGGCCTTGGGAGGCGCGACCTCGCCACGAAGAGCACCGATGACAAAGAAGACCACCTGGTACAGAAAGCAGACCGTGAGCAGCGTGACGACAATCTGGTTGAAGATCACGATGGGTGTGTTGGTTTGTAAAAAGGCGAGCATGCAGGCTCCCGAGAACGCGTTACGTAAACAAACGTATATCTTACCGTAGGGTGACCGAGTTCAAGAAACCACCTAATACTGGTTAGGATTCGAGAAGACCGAGCTGCGGGACAATTTCGTCACCGGCGGCAGTGCGGCCGAGCGAACGCGGGGCCAGGTCATCCAGAACCGCGGCAAGGTCCCACGGCAGCTCATCACGGCACTCAATGCGCTCTCCCGTCACGGGATGGTCGAACGCCACACGCCAGGAATGGAGGAACTGCCTGGTCAGACCCTGATCGGCACGCGTATCACACTTGCCGTAGAGCGGGTCGCCCACGCAGGCATGGTTGATATGGCGCATGTGCACACGAATCTGATGCGTGCGACCGGTAAACAGGTGGCACTCGACGAGCGTGTAGCCGTCGTCGAAACGCGTGGAATCAAAGCGCTCGAGCACCTTGAAGGTCGTGATGGCCTGACGCGCAAAGGGGTCATCGGAAACCGCCATCTTGACGCGGTCGCGCGTCGATCGGGCGATACCGGTGTTGATAGTGCCCTCGTCCATGGCGATGTGACCGTGAACGAGCGTGATATAGCGACGGTCGAGCGTGCGCGTGCGGATAAGATTTTGAAGCGCGCGCTGGGTGTCGTCGTCTTTTGCCGCGAGCATAAGGCCCGAGGTATCGCGATCCAGGCGATGCACGATGCCGGGGCGGTCCTCACCCTGCACGGTACCAAGATGATCGATACCGCAGTGGTAGACCAGAGCGTTTGCAAGGGTGCCGCTCTCGTGGCCATGGGCGGGATGGCACACCAGGCCGCGCTGCTTGGAGAGCACGATGAGGTAGTCGTCCTCGTAACGGATATCGAGGGGAATGGCCTCGGGAATCACATCAGTGGGATCGTGCGGCTCGGGCAGGTCGACCGAGATGCGGTCACCGGAGCGCACGGCATACTTTTTTGACAGGCAGGTCTCGCCGTTGACGGCAACGGCGCCTCCCTCGATCAGATGCGCGCAGGCAGAGCGTGTGGGACAGCCATCGTTGGCACCCAGATAGGCGTCAAGACGCTGACCAGCGGAATCGTCGGCAACAAGAATATGGATGTCGGCCATTAGCGCTCATTCCTTTCGCGAATCTTGCGGGCACGCTCCCCACGCTGCTTGGCTTTGCGTTTGGCGCGAGCCTCGTCACGGGCGTTGATCTCAGCGGTCGCATCGACCTCGCGAGCGGCGGGGCTCAAGAACATGTAACCGATAAGCGCCAGCACAACACCAACCGTAATGCCGATATCAGCCACGTTAAAGACGGGAAAGTCGATGAACGTGGTGGCGATAAAATCGGTCACGAAGCCAAAGACAAGACGATCGATCGCGTTGCCGATGGCGCCGCCCGCAACCATG
>USQE01000252.1 GCA_900556675.1 uncultured Collinsella sp. | reverse complement strand
TCGCCGGTCATCTTGGCCTTCTCATAGGCCTCCTCCAGGCCGGGGGAGGAAACGTGCAGGTCGACCATGACGTCCTTGCCGTTCTTCTTGCCGTAAGCCTCGCAGACGAAGGCGCCGTTATCCTCGACGATGCCCTCGTCGATGATCTTCTGCGCGATATCCTGCCAATCGATGAACTGGATGGCACCGTTGGGGCACTGCTCTGCGCAGCGGCCGCAGGAGATGCACTTCGTGGACACGCCGGTCTCGGTGTCGACGCGGGGCATGTTCCAGGGGCAAGCCTGCGCGCACATGCCGCAACCGATGCAGCTCGTATCGCAGACCTTGCGCGCAATGGCGCCCTTATCGGTGTTGTTGCAGCGCACCAGGATATTCTGGTAGCCGGGAACGAAGGCAATCACGCGCTGCGGGCACGCCATGCCGCACAGGCCACAGCCCGTGCACTTTGAGCGATCCACGCGGGCGATGCCATCGACCAGCGCAATGGCACCGTGGGGGCAGGCCGTGACGCAGGCGCCACAGCCAATGCAGCCTTCGCTGCAGCGGGCGTCGCCGCCTGCGGAGGCGCAACCGCTTCCGCAGGCAACGTAGGCCACGTTATGTTGAATGGATTTGGCCATAAGAGACTCGCCTATTTCTTAAGGAGATACGGATAGTTGTCGCGCACAGCCCTGATGGTCAGGCGGACGGCCTCGGGAAGGCCGGTGTTGACGGCATCGACCGAGACGGTGCGGACCGTGCCGGCGACGCGGACCTTAAAGTGGTCCTCGTCCACAGCCAGGAAGCCCTCGTTCTCGGAGTTCTCCATGTCCTGCTCGCTCCAGAACAGGGTGAGCTTGTCCTTGTAGGGACGGCCCTCCTGGTAGGGGCAGAACACAGCGCAGTTGCCGCACTCGTTGCACATGCCGTCGACGTGGACGACCTGATGCTTGGCGAGACCCGGCACCTTAATGGTAACGTTGGCGCGGTTGGGGCACACATCGCAGCAGACCTCGCACACCGAGCCGCAGCCCAGGCAGCGGGTCTTGGTGCAGTTGCGCTTGTCGCGGCACAGCGACCCCTTGCGCTCGTAGCAGGCGTCCTCGCGATCGGCCTGAGCATTCTGGTCGGCGTACTTGTTAAAGTCCACACCGGCGATGGCACGGGCGACCTCGGCAGCGTCGGCAATAGCCTCGACCACGGTAGCAGGACCGCGACGGCAGTCGCCGGCAGCCCAAACGCCCTCGACGCCGGTGGAGGTGGCGGCAAGACGGCCGCGACGGTCGTGCTCGACGCCCGCGGCATCGTATAGGCTGGCATCGATGCCCTCGCCCACGGCGCAGATCACCGTGGTGGCGGAAAGCTCGACGGTCTCGCCCGTGGCGACGGGGCTGCGACGGCCGCTTGCATCCGGCTCGCCAAGCTCCATAACGTCGCAGGTCAGCACGGCGCCGTTAAGCGCCTTGGGGACCAGCAGCTCGCAGAACTCAACACCGTCGGCAAGAGCAAGATCAAGCTCTTCCTCGTCAGCGGGCATCTGCTTCTTGGTGCGGCGGTAGACCAGGCGCACGTTCTTCACGCCGGCCAGGCGCTTGGCCACGCGGGCCGCGTCCATGGCGGTGTTGCCGGCGCCAATGACCACGACGTCCTCGCCCAGCTCGAGCTTCTCGCCCTTCTTGGCGGCCTCGAGGAACTCCAGCACATCGAGCTCGGCACCCTCGCCCAGGCCCGCAGAGCCGGGCATCCAGGCACCGGTGGCCACGACCACGTCGGTAAAGCCCTGGTCCTTGAGCTCGTCAATGGAATCAACGCGAGCGTTGAGCTGCACCTTGGCGCCAAAGGCTAGGCAGAGCTCGGCATCGTGGGAGATATCGTCGCTCGCGATGCGGAACTCGGGAATCACGTGACGGACCACGCCACCGAGCGAATCGCGGGCCTCAAAGATGGTGACGGGCACGCCGGCACGCGTCAGGAAGAACGCCGTCGCCAGGCCGGCCGGGCCGCCGCCGATAACGGCAACGTTGCGCTCGCCGTCGTTTGCGATGGCCTGGGCACGCAGCTTGGGCAGCACGGCGGTCATGGCCTCGCGGGCGGCCTTGAGCTTGCTGGCGCGAATCTGGGCGCCCTCGGGCTCGTAGAACGCACGCTCGCAGGCACGGCCGCAGGGATGCGGGCAGATGGTGCCGGTAATGAACGGCAGAGCGTTGCGCTCGATGATGATGTTGAGCGCGTCCTCGTAGCGGCCCTCGTCAACAGCCGCCAGATAGGCGGGAATATCCTGCTGGATGGGGCAGCTCGTGCGGCACGGCGTGGTAAAGCAATCGGAAAGCGGGCTCTTGCCGGCGACCTTGCGGTCGGGCAGCGGACGCAGCGGCTTCTTGTAGAGCGGGTTGGTGAGTGAGTCGGTCTGGATCGCAGTCACAGCCTCGAGCGAGACGCCCGCGAACGGCTTGCCATCCAGGTCGGTAAACTCGCCGGCCATCTGGCTAAAGCGCTCGTAGCCACCGGGCTTGAGCACGTCGGTCGCCAGAGTGACGGGCCA
>USQE01000251.1 GCA_900556675.1 uncultured Collinsella sp. | reverse complement strand
TCGCTCGGTGATACCGCTTGTGAGGTGGTGCTTGCGGCGTCCGGGCAATTTGATGAAGGGGCTTTTCGTTTGTTGCGCCTGCCCAAGGTGAACTCGGTGGAGCAGGTCAAGTCGTTTGTGGGCCCGCGCGTTGATGCGGACCATCGCGATATTGCCGTGTTCCACACCATTGTCGATCCGGCGCTTCGCGCCCGCGTGCTCGATTACCTGGGTATGCTTCATATCCGTTCGGTCGACCTGATCGGCCCGACACTTGCCGTGCTTTCGTCGCTTATCGGTGTGTCGCCCAAGGGCGTCGCGGGCGTGATTCACAAGACGGATGACCGCTATTTCCATCGTATCGAGGCCATGGAGTATTTTGTTGAGCACGATGATGGACGTGGCTGCGACGACCTTTCGGGGGCAGATATCGTGCTGCTGGGCGTATCGCGCACGTCCAAGACGCCACTGTCGATGTATTTGGCCTATCAGGGTTACAAGGTTGCCAATGTTCCGTTGGCCCATGGCATGGAGCCGCCGAAGTCGATTTACGAGGTCGACCCGATGCGCCTGTTCGGCCTGATTTCGACCGTTGACGTAATTTCTGAGATTCGCGACAGCCGCTTGGGCGATGACTGCGCCCGCGCCGTCGCCGGCTCCTATGCCGAGCCCGAGAGTGTGCGCAGCGAGCTTGAGGAAGCCCGTGCCCTCATGAAGCGCCTGGGCTGCTTTGTGGTGCGTACTGACGGCAAGGCGATCGAGGAGAGCGCCTCCGAGATCATCGGTCACTTGGAGGAAATCCAAGAAGCCCGTGTCCGTCGCGCCGCCCGCCGAGCCCAGCAAAGCTAACTCTTTGGGGTAGCTAAAAATGCACCGTCTTAAAATGACTACCTATAAATAATGCACGATAATGATAAAGCGATTTAGCAAAGAACTTGCATTTGACCTGCGAGTTTCTTGTAGTGGTATCTCCATAAGGTAACCACCTTTACCTACCGTTTACCGCTAGTTTTAGCACGTTTACCAAACCTCGTATCCTCTGCTCAAGCCCGTTCAAATCCCGCCGTATAGTTCCCTCACGGCCCGCATCCGGCGGGTCGATTCGTCACCACGGTCGCGCGCGAGAGCGCATGGAAGGGGAAGTATCGTGAGCGATTGCAAGAGGGTTTACCGTTTTGGAACCGATGCCCAGGGCACTTGTGTCACCGAGGGCGACAAGTCCATGAACTTCGTGCTTGGCGGCAAAGGCGCAAACCTTGCCGAGATGAGCCGTATCGGCCTGCCGGTTCCCGGTGGCTTTACCATTACCTGCCAGACCTGCGTCGAGTACTCTGGCGCCGGCAACGTGTGGCCCGTGGGCGCGCTCGACGAGATCGTTGCCGCCGAGGCCGACCTCGAGGCCCGCTGCGGCAAGAAGCTCGGCGACGCCTCCGACCCGCTGCTCGTGTCGGTTCGCTCGGGCGCTCCGTTCTCCATGCCCGGCATGATGGACACGGTCCTCAACCTGGGCCTCAACGACGATTCCGTCCAGGGCCTTATCGCCCAGACGCAGAACCCGCGCTTTGCCTGGGACAGCTATCGTCGCTTTATCCAGATGTTCTCCAACGTTGTTATGGGTCTTGATGGCGATCTGTTCGAGAACGCGATTAACCTGATGAAGCGCTCTCGCGGTGTTGAGACTGATACTGACCTTTCCGCTGAGGATCTTCAGGAACTTGTTGCTGAGTTCAAGAAGATCTTCAAGGGCATTTTCTCCGACAACGTCGAGGCCGCCGTGTACCCCGAGCTCGAGGTCGCGGACGGCAAGCCCGTCTTCCCGCACGATCCGGAGCTTCAGCTGCGCCTTGCCATCCAGGCCGTCTTTGGTAGTTGGATGAACGAGCGCGCCTGCATCTACCGCAAGCAGCACGGCATTTCCGACGACCTTGGCACCGCCGTCAACGTCCAGGCTATGGCCTTTGGCAATAAGGGCGAGACCTCGGCGACCGGTGTCGCCTTTACGCGCAACCCGGCCGACGGCACCAAGGAGTTCTACGGCGACTTTCTGGTCAACGCCCAGGGCGAGGACGTCGTCGCCGGCATCCGCAACACCGAGCCCATCGCCGACCTCAAGACCACCCCGGGCCTCGAGTCCGCAGGTGAGGAGCTTGAGCGTGTCTTCCTGACGCTTGAGGATCACTACCGCGATATGTGCGATATCGAGTTCACCATCGAGCAGGGTAAGCTCTGGATGCTCCAGACCCGCGTGGGCAAGCGTACCGCAACCGCCGCGCTGCGCATCGCCATCGAGATGGTCGAGGAGGGCCTCATCACCCGCGAGGAGGCCGTGAGTCGCATCGATCCCGCGCAGCTCGACCAGCTTCTGCATCCGCAGTTCGACTCCTCCAAGAAGTACGAGGCCCTGGCCTGCGGCCTTAACGCCAGCCCTGGTGCCGCCGTGGGCGAGGTCGTGTTCTCGAGCGACGATGCCGTCGCGCGCGCCAACGAGGGCCATAAGGTCATTCTGGTCCGCTGGGAGACCAACCCCGACGACTTGAAGGGCATGGTCGCTGCCGAGGGCATC
>USQE01000250.1 GCA_900556675.1 uncultured Collinsella sp. | reverse complement strand
TCGGGCAGCGCCGCACCGGCAGCATCCAA
Source organism: uncultured Collinsella sp. (assembly GCA_900556675.1). GTDB lineage: Bacteria > Actinomycetota > Coriobacteriia > Coriobacteriales > Coriobacteriaceae > Collinsella. The sequence continues at coordinate 2,517 of USQE01000250.1, read as the reverse complement.
TCCAGTCTCGTATTGTCCGCTCGGCCCCATCGCCCGAATCGCCATCGGCAAACTCCTTACCAAGGTATGCATTCACTCTGAAAAATGCCGTCTTCCAGCATACACGAGGCCTCGCGCGCCCCGTTTGGTTTATCGTGTAATAACTTATGTCCATCCTGCCCCGACGGCACATCCGCCGTCCGGCACCTGGAGGTCAATATATGGGTCCTCGCCAACGACAGGGACGCAGCCGTTCAAAGACGCATGCCCTGCCCATAATCCTGCTCTCGTTTTTGGGCTTTTTGCTTATCGCGGGCGTCGCGTTTGGCATCGGCATGGTCGGCAACGTCAACCGCTGGCTGTCCGATCTGCCCGACTACACCGACGCCAACGCGTATCTGGTGAGCGAGCCCACCGAGATCGTCGACTGCAACGGCAACAAGATCGCGAGCTTCTACACGCAAAACCGTAAGTCCATCACCAAGGACGAGGTCTCCCCCTACGTGCTGCAGGGCACCGTTGACGTCGAGGACGAGCGCTTCTACGAGCACGGCGGTATCGACCTGTGGGGTATCGCGCGTGCTGCGGTGGCAACCCTCGGCGGCGGGCACGAAGGCGCCTCGACTATCACCCAGCAGCTGGTGCGCAACACCATCCTGCAGGAGGAGCAGTTCGATTCGACCATCGAGCGTAAGGTGCGCGAGGCCTACATCGCCGTCAAGATGGAGGACATGTACTCCAAAGACGAGATCCTCATGATGTACCTCAACACCATCTACTACGGCCACGGCGCCTACGGCATCGAGGCCGCAGCCGAAACCTATCTGTCCAAGAGCGCCGCCGACCTCACCCTGAGCGAGGCCGCGCTGCTCATCGGCCTTCCCAACTCGCCCTCGCAGTACGACCCCACGGTCAACCCCGACCTGGCGCTGTCCCGTCGCAACAAGGTCCTTGACAACATGTTGCGCCTGGGCCACATCACGCAGGAGGAGCACGATGCCGCACAGGCCGAGCCCATCGCCCTCAACGTGACCGAGATTTCGGGCAGCGGCGTCGACGTATACTCGCAGCCCTACTTTGTCGCCTATGTTAAGCAGCTGCTGGAGCAGGAGTTCTCGACCGACGTGCTCTTTAAGGGCGGCCTGACCGTCAAGACCACCATCGACCCCACGATGCAGCAGGTGGCAGAGAATGCCGTCCGCGAGCAGCTCGACACACTCTCACTCGACGGCCTGGACATGGGCATGGTCGTCGTCGACCCCAAGACCGGCTACATCAAGTGCATGGTGGGCGGCTACGACTACAACGCCGACGAGAACCACGTAAACCATGCCACGGCCAAGCGTCCCGTCGGCTCCACCTTCAAGGCCTTTACACTGGCAACTGCCATCCAAAACGGCATGAACCCCAACGTCACCCTCAACTGCAACTCGCCGCTCAAGGCCAAGGGCACCACGACCGAGGTCCAAAACTACGCCAACCATAGCTATGGCAACATCACGCTTAAGCAGGCGACGGCATACTCCTCCAACACCGGCTACATCCAGGTGGCGGAAGCCGTCGGCAACAGCAAGATCATCTCGCTCGTCAAAAAGCTCGGCATCGACCCCGCCAAGGACAACATCGAGGACGTTCCCGTCATGACGCTCGGCACCGGCTCGATCTCGCCGCTCGAGATGGCCGCCGCCTACGCGACGTTTGCCAACGGCGGCTACTATCGCCAGCCGATCGCCATCACCGAGATTGACTCTCGTACCGGTTCGGTGCTGTACCAGCACACCGACAATCCCTCACAGGTGCTTACCGAGGGCGAGGCCGCCGCGGTCACCGATGTTCTGTCCGGCGTCATGCAGGGCAGCGGTACAGGTGCTGCTGGCGCCCTGAGCGTCAACCAGCCCTATGCCGGCAAAACGGGCACCACCGACAACACCACCAACCTGTGGTTCTGCGGCTATACCCCGCAGCTGGCGTGCGCCCTGTGGACCGGCTATTCCGCGGGCGAGATCCCCATCCAAAAGTACGGTTCGGACCTGCTGGGCGACAGCACCAACCTGCCCGTCTTTAAGAAGTTCATGAACACCGTTCTTGCGGGCACCGAGCGCGAGGAATTCCCGACCGGAACGGCTCCCACGTACAAGAACAATAACGTCTGGAAGTTCTACGGCACAAACAACAAAAAGAAATACGAAGAGGATAAAGACGAGGGAAAAGAAGAGGAAGAGACCACGACCACCACAACGACAACGACAACCACGACCACTGAAACCCCGGGCGGCAACACCACCGGCGATAGCGGCACGACAGGTGGCGACGGTGGCACGGGTGGCGATGGCGGCACGGGTGGCGACGGTGGCACGCCGACGCCCGCCCCCGATCCTACGCCCACGCCCGACCCCTCTACGGGCCAGTAGACGCAAAGCGGCATCTGGCACCAAGGCGCCCGAGCAGCACGTACGCTGCTCGGGCGCCTCTTTATTTCGGCAGATGTCATAAGACGCCACGACGGCCCCGGCTGCAAGACCGATAGGGCAACGGATG
>USQE01000249.1 GCA_900556675.1 uncultured Collinsella sp. | reverse complement strand
AACGGCATCTTCCTCAACGACATGACCGTGTCGCGTAGCCACGCGCGCATTATTCGCGAGGGTCTGGGTGCCCGCATCGAGGACCTAGGCTCGCTCAACGGTACGTGGGTTGACGGCGCTATCGTCAACGGCGCACCGCTGCACGATGGCTCTTCCGTCCAGATCGGTACGTTTACGCTCATCTATCACGAGAGCACGCCGGAGCGCATCGAAACCGGTGAGTAGGGCATGGCCGAACGCAACTATCTGAGTATCGGCCAGGTCGTCAATCTACTTCGAGGCGCATACCCCGATCTTTCGAACTCAAAAATTAGATTTCTCGAAGATGAGGGGCTCATCACCCCTCATCGTACGCCTAAGGGGTATCGCCAGTACTCGAAGGAGGACGTTGACCGCCTGGAGGTCATTCTGCACCTGCAGAAGACTCGCTACATGCCGCTCAACGTGATTAAGCAGCGCCTGGAAAACGCCACGGACCTGTCTACGCTCGCTTACGAGGTGGGCCTGCTGTCCGACGTTCCGCTCAAGACGGAGCCCAAGGAGACCAAGCAAAAGCTGCATCCTATCGAGACCATCCCCGATATGCTCGGCGTTGAGATCTCGTTTATCCGCTCCCTGGCCGAAAACGACCTCATTCGCATCATCAAGAGTCCGCAGAATCGCGAGCTTGTCGATGGCCGCGATTTCCCGATCATCCGCTATTGCTCCGAGCTTTCGCGCTTCCATATCGAGCCGCGCAACCTGCGCCAGTACGTATCGTCCGCAAACCGCGAGTCCTCGATGTTTGAGCAGGTGCTCGTAAGCATGCTCGGTATGGATACTTCCGACGACGAGCGCGATGCCAAGCTCGAGCGCGCATTTAAGAAACTGCATGACCTCACCGAGGGCGTCCATACCGCTCTGCTCAAGAACCGCGTATTTGAGTCACTCAACGCCGTGGTGGAGGATGCCGATATCGATGCCCTCGACGAGGAGATCGCACGCTCCGAGTCAACCAAGGCCAAAAGCGAAGAGGCAAGCGTTCCCGCGGTTGCCGCGAAGGACGAGTCGCTCGTGCATCCTTCCAAGGTCGTCGTCCCCTCGCATAGCCTGTCTGCTAACGCGGGTAAATAACCGCCGTCCACCCGGCAATCCATGAAAGGTCATGCCATGTACGACTTCGAATCTCACATCGTCGACATCCCCGACTATCCCGAGCCCGGAGTCGTCTTTAAGGACATCACGCCGCTCTTTGGTAATCCCGAGGCGCTAAAGGCCATGGTAGATGCCCTGACCGAGCATTTTGCCGGCATGGGCATCACCAAGGTCGTGGGTCCCGAGGCTCGCGGCTTTATGGTCGGCGTGCCCGTGGCCGTCGCCCTGGGCGCTGGCTTTGTGCCCGCACGCAAACCGGGCAAGCTGCCGCGCAAGACGGTAAGCGAGAGCTACGAGCTCGAATATGGCACCGACTCTATCGAGATCCACGCCGATGCCATTACCTCTAAAGATACCGTGTTGATTCTGGATGACTTGGTCGCGACGGGCGGAACCGTCGAGGCAACAGGTAAACTGGTGCGATATATGGGCGCAAAGCTTGTGGGTTACGGTTGTATCCTCGAGCTTGCGTTTCTCAACCCGCGCAAGAAGCTCACGCCTTCCAACGAGGACGTCGAGCTCTTTAGCCTGGTAACGGTGGACTAGCCGCTACCCTTAGATACCGGAAAGGAAGCTCCATGCGCACAGCAAATACGCACAAAAACATGGCACGCTGCGCTGCTACGGCAACCCTCGCTTGTGTTTTGGGCCTGGGCCTCGCGGCTCCGGCCTATGCCGATACCGCATCCGACCTTGCCGCTGCTCGTACCAAACTCGAGCAGATCGGCACGCAGACCCAGCAAATTCATGAAGAACTCTCCGCACAGACGCAGGAGCTTGATCAGACTGCAGGCGAGATCACGCAAAAGCAGCAAGAGATTGCCGAGGGCCAGGCAAAGCTTTCGAGCTACGTTGCCGGTGAGTACAAGACCGGCGGTCTGAGTCTCCTTCAGGTTCTGACGGGCGTCGACGATCTGGGCGACATGCTCAACCGTCTGTTCTATTACGGCAAGGTTTCCGACAAGCAGGCCCAGACCATTCAGGATGTCAAGGACCTTAAGCAGCAGCTCACCGATAAGCAGGCCGAGCAGGAGAAGAACGTCGCCGCCACGCAAAAGAAAGTCGACGAGCTCAACGCCCAGCAGGCCGAGGCTCAGAGTGTCGTGAACTCCCTGGATTCTCAGTTGCAGGCCGAGCTTGCTGCCGAGGCCGAGGCCAACGCCGCGCTGCAGGCTGGCATCAATGCCAGTACTGCCGAAAAGGCCACGGTGAGCAACGACACCGCCGGTACGACCGAGAACACCAATAATGGTGGCGGCACGACCAACAATGGTGGCGGCAATACGCCTGCGCCTGCGCCCGCTCCTGCCCCCACGCCGCAGCCCGTGACGCCCGCTCCGGCTCCGACGCCTTCCGCACCGAGCCAGTCCGTTGACGGTGGTACCGTTGTTTCGCGCGCCTACAGCAAGCTCGGTTATGCTT
>USQE01000248.1 GCA_900556675.1 uncultured Collinsella sp. | reverse complement strand
CCCGGCCCTCGTCCGTGAACTCTTCCGCTGGGCGAGCCATAGACGCCGCGCACCGATAGGGTAAGGCGGCGGCTTGAAATTGGTGCTATATTCAGCTTGAGTTGTTTAATACTAGTACGGGAGGCTGATATGGGGCTGTTCAAGAAGAAAAACCCGCAGGATGCCTTTGATCCCGATGTGTTTACCATCACGGATACGATTTTGGACCCGCCGCGGTTTACGTTTTTGCCGGCTATCTACCAGGATGCCACGCATCGCAAGTGGGCCGTACATCAGCGCGGCGGCGAGCCGAAGATTTTTGACTATGCGGACGTGTTGCAGTGCGAAGTGGCCGAGGCGGGCGATCCGGAGGCCGAAGAAGCGGTCTCTAAACAGGAATTTGCCCAGCGTATCCTGGCAAATCCTGCCAAGGCGGCGAAAATAAACGCTGCCAAGCGTAATATGTGTCTTGGTATGGGCGTTGTTGTGGCGGTTCAGACGGGAAAAGACGAGGTTTCCAAATTAGAGATTCCCGTTATGACCGACGAAGTCAAACGCGATTCAAGTCTATATAAGTCGTATCGGAATGTCGCCGAGAAGATCAAGGCCGAATTTGATGCCATGGGAGGGCTGGCCTAATTTTGGCGGCATACGTTTCTGAATGAGGAGTCTGTGCAATGGCAGGCGAATCTTATGCAATTCCCCCCAAAGATCGTGCTGTTGAGGGAATTCTTTGGTATATCCAGCACCATCAGCTTGCCGGCGGCGATCGCCTGCCGGCCGAGCGCGTGCTGTGCGAAGAGATTGGCGTTTCGCGTACGGCGTTGCGTGCCGGTATCACGCGGCTCATCTCGTGTGGAACGCTTGAGAGCCGTCGCGGATCGGGCACGTATGTGTGTCCTCCCAAGCCGCTGAACATCTTTCAGGAAACATATAACTTCTCCGATGCTGTGCGGACTGCCGGCCTGCACCCCTCTTCTCGTCTGGTTTCCACCGGGACCATCGAGGCGGATAAGACGCTTGCCGACAAGCTTGGGGTGGCTGTAGGCGCCCCTTTGCTCCGCATGCAGCGCGTTCGACTTATTGAGGGCGAGCCGGCGTCAATCGAGACGGCTCACGTTAACCTGTCCCTGTGCCCATCGCTTCCCGAGCACGATTTTGAGTGCGAGAGCCTTTACGATGTCTTGCTCAAAGAAGGTGGCGTGCGTGTTGAGCATGGACGTGAGCATATCTCCATCTCGCGTTTGAACGTCGAAGAGGCCGAGCTGCTCCAGCAAGAAGAGGGAACGCCGGTGTTCTATGAGAGCTCGATCGAATTTGATAAGGACATGCGTTTTGTGGAGCATTGCAAATCGGTGATTTTGCCCACAAAGTTCCGCTTTGCCGATAACGGCGAAGAGAACGGCATGAGGAGCGTGGCAGGTGAACAATGGCTGAAACAGTAGATGCCACCCCGGTTTATATGCGCATTCGACGCCGCATCGAGGAACGTATCGAGCGCGGTATATATCCCACGGGTTCCATGATTCCGTCCGAAAAAGACCTTGCCGAGGAATTTGGTACGACACGCTTGACCATCCGAAGCGCTGTCGATGAGCTGGTTCGGCGCGGGCAGATTCGCCGTGTTCGGGGAAAAGGTGCCTTTGTGGCGCAGAAAGTACCTGCTTTTTTTGAACGCACGGTCGGTTTCCGTGAATCGGTCCGTGCTTCGGGCGGCGAGCCGTCCGTCCGTATTCTCGCGCGTTCCAAGCGTTATGCGGGGCCATATTACGCCGACCTGTTTGGCATCGCCGAGGACGACCTGCTCTATTCCGTTCGACGCCTGAACTGCATAAACGGTAGCCCCGTATCGATTGAGACGGCGCTGATTCCCTGCCTGCTGTTCCCAACCATCGAAGATATTGACGTGTCGGTCTTCAGTTTGTACGAGACCTATGAGATGCTGGGCCGAAAGCCAGTCATGGCACAGGAAAAGCTCGATATCGAAGCGCTGGGCGCACGAGATGCCAGCCTCCTTGGACTGGAACAGGGCGATCTTGTTCTGCTTTTGGAATGCGTGAGCTATGACGCGAGCGGTCAGGCTATCGAGTATGTAAAGTCCTTCAATCGTGGCGATACGGGCGGCTACACCTATACGTACTAGCTGGTATTCTGTGAATAACGGCTGGGAAACTAACCAGTTTTGATCGTTGGGTCAGCTGTATATACAACCTTACAGGGCTCAAAATCGACCGTTCGCCGATGGGGATAAATTAATCGACAAAGAGGTATCAAAAAGCCGTAACCTGTAACTGTGATTGTTATCAAATACTAATGATTTGTTACGAGGTGAGACGATGAAGATGCTCGATTACGTTCAGCTTGCCCATGTGCGTATGGGGGAGAACCTCGAGCGTTCGTCTGAGCTGGTAGCGCAGCTCGTTGATATTTTCCAGTCCGGTTCTTTTGACGCGCTGCGCATCGTTGCTTCTGGTTCGTCGCGCCATGCCGCCGATTGCGCCCGCGATTACCTGCAAGATGCCCTGCAAATGCAGGTGTCCGTTGTGACGCCCGAGGCCTTCGTCGATTTTGAACACACCTATCCGCAGCATGTGCT
>USQE01000247.1 GCA_900556675.1 uncultured Collinsella sp. | reverse complement strand
CTTCGAGGTCACCATCCGCAAGGGCGCCAAGTTCTCCGATGGCACCGAGGTCACCGCTGACGACGTCGTCGCTTCCTACACCGCTTGCGCTGCTTCCGCTACCTATGCTCCGTTCTTCCAGCCCTTCGAGTCCATCGAGGCCAAGGACGCCAGCACTGTAACGGTCAAGACCAAGGTCCCCAACTTCTCCCTGCTCAAGGATCGTCTGGCCATCATCCGCGTTACCCCGGCTACCCAGTCCGAGGAGGATCGCGCCAAGCAGCCGATCGGTTCCGGCCCCTGGATGTACGACTCTATCTCCGATACCGAGATCACCCTGGTTCCCAACCCCGAGTACAACGGTGAGTATGCTGCCGAGGATAAGAAAATCCAGTACAGCATCCTGACCGACCCCACCGCTCGCGTTACCGCTCAGCAGGAGGGCTCCACGCTCGTTATGGAGCTCGTCACCGCTGACGCCGTCGACCAGCTCGAGAGCGCCGGCTGCAAGATCGATAACGTTCAGGGTTTCGGCACCCGCTTCATCATGTTCAACGTCGCCAAGGAGCCTTGGAACAACGTCAAGGTCCGTCAGGCTGTCATGTATGCGCTTGACACCGAGAAGATGGTCAGCAACACCTTCGCCGGCCTTGCCACCGCTGCCAGCTGCTACCTGCCCAAGAGCTTCACCAACTATCATGAGGCCTCCACGGTGTACAAGACCGACGCCAAGAAGGCTAAGAAGCTCATCGAGGAGTCTGGCATCACCCCGGGTGCCATCACCCTGCGCACCACCGATAACGAGCAGATTAAGGGCATGGCCGCCCAGGTCAAGAACGACCTCGACGCTCTCGGCTTCGATGTGACCATCCAGACCGATACCTCGCCGGCCACCTACGCTGCCATCGACGGCGGCGAGGCCTACGATATCCTCCTTGCCCCTGGCGATCCTTCCTGCTTCGGCGCCGACCCCGACCTGCTGCTCAACTGGTGGTACGGCGACAACGTCTGGATGCAGACCCGTTGCCCGTGGAAGGAGTCCGCTGAGTGGCAGAAGCTCCACGGTCTCATGGACGAGGCTCTTGCCGCCGAGGGCGACGAGCAGCAGAAGAAGTGGAACGAGTGCTTCGACATCATTGCCGACAACGCCGTTCTGTACCCCGTTGTCCACGTCAAGACCGTCTCCGCTTCCTGGGACGATCCGTCCACTGCGCCCAACGGCGAGGCCCTCGATGGCTTCAAGGGCATCGGCACGACGAGCATGTCCTTCAGGGGCGTTGCGACCGTCAAGGCGTAAGACTCGCTTGAGTCTGTATGCAGGATGTCGGTCGTTGGGACCGTACCCTCATAGTTGAAACAAAGACCCGGGCGGCAACGATGTCGCTCGGGTCTTGTAATGAGTATCCGTACTCATATACCAGTTGGTCCTACCGACAAAAGAAAGGGGAGAGAACGTGAACAACTTGCTACGTTTGATTGGAAGGCGTCTTGTGGCGCTGCCGATCATGGCATTGGGCGTCACCGTCCTGGTGGTCTTCCTTATGTCGTTCTCCAAGACCGACCCCGCCTACACGGCGTTGGGTGACGGTGCCTCGCCCGAGGCGGTTGCCGAGTACCATGAGAAGTATGGTCTGGACGACCCCTGGCCCGTGCGCTACGTGCGCTATATGGGCGATTTGATCCATGGCGACATGGGCACCTATGGTGCTGCTCGCAACTCCGTTGCCAAGCGCATCTCCACGGCCCTGCCCGTCACGATGCAGCTGACCTTCATCGGTCTTGCCATCGGTGCGGTCGTTTCGTTTTTGCTCGGCGTCATCGCGGCACTGTATCGCGACAAATGGCCGGACCAAGTGATCCGCGTCTTTTCCATCGCCGGCTTGGCAACCCCGTCGTTCTGGCTTGCCGTTCTGTTGATCCTGCTGTTCTCTTCCTACCTTAAGGTGCTCCCGGCATCGGGTGCTCTGCCTCACTTCACCACGAATCCGGTTGGCTATCTGGGACGTATGATCATGCCCGCCATCGCCTTGGCATTTCCGCTGACGGGCCAGATGACTCGTATCGTGCGTACCGCCATGGTCGAGGAGCTCGACAAGGATTATGTCCGTATGGCTCGCGGCGCCGGCGTTCCCGAGAAGGTCGTCGTCGGCATCAACGTTCTTCGCAATGCGCTGATCACCCCGGTCACCACCCTCGGTCTTAAGATCGGTTACCTCATGGGCGGCGCTGTCGTCATCGAGGTTATCTTCAACCTCCCCGGCATGGGCACCGCGATTCTGCAGGGCGTTCAGGGCAACGAGGCGAACCTGGTTCAGGGCGTCGTTATCGTCGTTGCTCTTGCCTTCATCATCATCAACATCGTGGTTGACATGCTCTACCTGCTCATCAACCCGCGCATCAGGACGGTGTAGATTATGGTAAAGATTCGAGAGAAGCAAACCGAGCAGCTCGAGAAGGCTGCCTCCAAGGGGCTCAAGCTCGGTGGCTGGAAGAAGATGACGCTGTCTTCTAAGATTGCCGCCGTCGTGCTGGTGCTGGTCGCCCTGACTGCGATCCTGGCGCCCCTTCTTGCCCCCTATAGCCCGGTCGAGATCTTTACGGCTCCCC
>USQE01000246.1 GCA_900556675.1 uncultured Collinsella sp. | reverse complement strand
CCCGTCGAACATGCGCTCGACCGTATAGGGAACAAACTCACCTTTGGATAGCAGACGCCGATGTAGAGCTGTTGCAACCGCCTCGTTAAACGGTCGCTGATCGTCCATTCAGCATCCTTTAACCAGGATGCGAACGCCATTGCGGATCATCCAGGATTTGGGGAGCTCGCCCTCGGACGTATTGTCAGGATTTTTGAGTCCGATGCCCTCAAGCCAGCCTGAACGATGCTCGGGTGCCGACCGTTCATAATTGTTTTCGAAGTAATTGAGGTGCTGCCAATTGAGCTCGTCGCAGTCGACCGGTCTTAGCCAATAGCAATCCGAAAGCGAAAAACCCAGGCAACGAACGGGCACTTCAATACCGCTGTCAATTCCCAGCTCGCGATAGCGCGAGATGAGTCCGGGGCGGACGTCGGGCACCGACCGGTGACTCCACCACGTGTTGAGTGCTCGTTTATTCACCGTTGGAGAAGAACTCGAGCACGTGCCAAACGGCATCCTTCGTGCATCGAGTATGTCGGCAATTTCAAAGGAAAACTCGCGCGTTGGATCAAACGAGACATGCGCGACCTCGTGGTCGGCTGACATCAACGTGAACTTGCGCCCTACGTCAGCTGCGGGACGGCGCCCACGCTTACGGACTTTTTGATAACCAATCGCGGAATCGTACTGAACCATTTTCCGCCCACCGACGATATCGCACGCGAGCGTTCCCGATGCAGCCAGTTGCGATATACGGGCCTTCGTAACGCCCAGCAGGCGCGCGGCGTCACCCATGGTTATATAGTTGGAAGTATTCATCTGCTGCATCACCTCGTTAAGCATTCTAATCGTTAAATATAGCAAGCACAAACATCATAATACTTAACAAAGTTGCGGTGAAATAGGGACTATTTCGCGGCTTGAAACGCTTAAACAGTCCCTATTTCACCGCAACTTATCGAGGAGTGCTGTTATTTGATGGCGCCGGTCACGGTGCCGCCGCCCAGGACGATGTCGCCGCGGTAGGCAACGACTGCCTGGCCGGGGGCGATGGCTCGTTGCGGCTCGTCAAAGGTCAGCAGTATTTGTCCGTCTTCGTCACGCGTAAGGGTCGCTGCCTGGTTTTTCTGGCGGTAGCGGTACTTGGCGCCCACGCGAATGCCGCCGGCATTGAGCTCGGCCTCCATGCGCTCTGCTGGCGCGCTCCAGATCCAGTCGTTGGCCGTGAGCGCTGTGGCCGTCAGGTCCTCGGCCTCGCCCAGATGCACAATGTTGCTGGCGGCATCGACGCCCGTTACGTACACGGGATGCGCCATCGCGACGCCCAAGCCCTTGCGCTGGCCGATGGTATAGCGCAACGCGCCGTTATGGCGTCCGACCACGTTGCCGTCGCGCCACACAATGTCGCCCGGTGCAGCGGCACGTCCGCAGCGGCGCTCGATATAGCCCGCGTAGTCGCCGTCCGCGATAAAGCAGATATCCTCGCTCTCGGTCTTCTTGGCGTTGATGAAGCCCTGCTCGGCGGCAATGCGGCGCACGTCGCGATCTTTGTCCAGTCCGGCCAGCGGAAAGATCGTGCGTGCCAGGCGCTCTTGTGTGAGCGAATACAAAAAGTAGCTTTGGTCCTTTTTGGGATCTTCGCCGCGGTTCAGCTGCCAGGTGCCGTCGGACGCCTGGCTCGTTTTGGCGTAGTGACCTGTGGCGATGTAGTCGCAGCCCATGTCCAGCGCCGCATCGAGCAGCGCGCCAAACTTAATGTGGCGGTTGCAGATGATGCACGGGTTGGGTGTCAGTCCCTCCTGATAGGCAGTCACGAAGCGCTCGATAACGTTACGGTCGAAGGTCTGCTGCAGGTCGAGCACATGGTGGGGTATCCCCAGGCGCTCGGCGACGGCCTTTGCATCGGCGATGTCGCGGTCGACCTTACTCATGCCCGTGATGGGATCGGGCGCGGGGCAGGTGAGGCGCATGGTGGCACCGACGCATTCGTAGCCCTGGCTTTTGAGCAGGTACGCGGTCACGCTGGAATCGACGCCGCCGCTCATGGCGACGAGCACGCGCTTGTTGTGCATGGGGAGGTTCTCCTTGGTGGCATGTGGCCAAAAAAGAAAAGCGGCGCGGGAGGCTGGTTCCGCGCCGCAGACATTGTAGCAAGTTCAGACGTCTCGTGGGACACCCTGATGGGATGGGCTCAGACTGCCGGGAGAGAGGAGACCGGCTCGTCCCCAGGCTCAACCTATGGACGAGGCCCTAGTCCTGGAAGAGTGCCGTGGACAGGTAGCGCTCACCGGTATCGGCGAGCAGCGCCACGATGGTCTTGCCTTCGTTCTCGGGGCGCTTGGCCAGCTGTAGCGCGGCCCACACGGCGGCGCCGGACGAAATGCCCACGAGCACGCCCTCCTTGTGGCCCACGGCGCGGCCGGTGGCAAAGGCGTCGTCGTTCTCGACGGGGATGATCTCGTCGTAGATCTGGGTGTCGAGGACGTCGGGCACAAAGCCGGCACCGATACCCTGAATTTTGTGCGGGCCGGCCTGGCCCTTGGAGAGCACCGGGGAGGTGGCGGGCTCGACGGCGACAACCTTAATGTCGGGGTTCTGCTCCTTGAGGAA
>USQE01000245.1 GCA_900556675.1 uncultured Collinsella sp. | reverse complement strand
CCGTCGCTGAGTACAATCGGTCGAGCAAATGTTGACCAATCAACAAATGAGGGAGTTTCCTTTATGCATCTAGCCCGTCGTGCCTGGTGCCGAACATATCAGACGGTTTTTCGCATTGCATTGCCGATCCTGCCCTATACCGAGCCGCACATTTTAGAGCATGCCGAGGATGTGCCCGCGGTGCTTCAAAAGCGCTCGATCCAGAAGGTCCTTATCGTGACGGATCCCGGCATTGCACGTTTGGGACTCACGGCATCACTCGAGCGTGCGCTTACGGCTCAGGGGATTGGCGTTACGGTCTATGCCGAAACGCGTGCGAATCCCACGGTCTCGAATGTGGAGGAGGCGGCGTCCCTGTATCGAGAGAGCGCCTGCCAGGCCATTATCGGCTTTGGCGGAGGATCAGCCATGGACTGCGCCAAGGGCGTAGGCGCACGCATTGCGCAGCCAAACAAGCCCATCAACAAGATGCGCGGCCTGCTGCGGATTCATCGTCGCCTGCCGCTGCTCATCGCCGTCCCCACCACGGCAGGCACGGGAAGCGAGGTCACACTTGCGGCTGTAATTACCGATGACGAGACGCACTACAAGTACCCCATTAACGACTTTGTGCTTATTCCGCGCTTTGCGGTGCACGACCCCGAGTTTACGCGCGGTCTGCCCGCCTCCATTACGGGGCAGACGGGCATGGACGCCCTGACGCATGCCGTCGAGGCCTTTATCGGGCGAAGCACCACGCCCTATACGCGCAAGATGGCACGACAGGCGGTGCAGCTCATCCACGACAATTTGCTCGAGGCCTATGAGCATGGCGACGACATGCGTGCGCGTCGCAATATGCTTTCGGCGGCGTATAAGGCGGGAGTTGCCTTTACGCGCTCCTATGTTGGATACGTTCATGCCATCGCGCACAGTCTAGGCGGCCGATACGGAATTCCGCACGGTTTGGCCAACGCGATCATCCTGCCGCACATGCTTCGCGCTTATGGTGACGCCGCCGCCCCCAAGCTTGCCGATCTTGCTTGCATGGCGGGCATTGCGCCGGCTACCGCGCAGGACAGTCTTGCGGCCGAGGCCTTTATCGATTGGGTCGACCGCATGAACGAGGCCCTGGGAATCCCCAAATATGTCTCGGGTATTCGCCGCTCCGATATTCCGCAAATGGCGGCCCATGCCGATGCCGAGGCAAATCCCCTGTACCCCGTTCCACTTTTGATGGACCGCTCGGAGCTCGAGCATATGTACGAGGTCGTCGCGGGTGGTATGTTTGAGGACGAGAACTAGGAGGGTGCCATGAACACCGAGGAAATTGCGCGCATCGTCGGCGATCAGCGCGCCTACTTTAAGACGCACGCCACGTTTGATGTCGATGCTCGACGTCGCGCGCTCGTGAGTTTACGCGATGCGGTGCGGGCCCACGAGGCCGATATCGCTCATGCGCTCAAGACCGATTTGGGAAAGTCGCATGACGAGGCCTATATGTGCGAGATTGGCACATCGCTTTCCGAGATTCGACATCAGATTGCGCATGTGGCCCGATGGAGTCGTCCGCGCCTGCGTCCGTGCGATCTCGCTAACGCCGTGAGCGTGTGCAAAACGCAAGCCGTGCCCTATGGCGTCACACTCATCATGGCTCCGTGGAACTACCCGTTTTTGCTAACACTCGAGCCGCTCGCCGGCGCCCTTGCCGCGGGCAATACCGTGGTCATCAAGCCGAGTGCCTATGCTCCGGCATCGAGCGCGGTGCTCAAGCAAATCTGTGAAGAGGCATTTGATCCGTGCCTGGTGACGGTTGTCGAGGGCGGGCGCGCCGAAAACGAAGCGCTGCTCGATGAGTGCTGGGACAAGATCTTCTTTACCGGTAGCGTTTCGGTCGGCAAGCTCGTTATGGAGCGCGCGAGCAAAAACCTCACGCCCGTGACGCTTGAGCTGGGCGGCAAGAGCCCCTGCATCGTGGATGCGACGGCAAATTTGAAGGTCGCGGCACGGCGTATCGCCTTTGGCAAATGGCTCAACGTGGGGCAGACCTGCGTGGCGCCCGACTACCTGCTGGTCGATACGCGCGTGCACGACGAGCTGCTGGACCTTATCAAGGAGGAGGCCCGCCGTATGTTTGGCGAGCATCCGCTCGATAACGAGGACTACGGGCATATCGTCAACGCCAAGCATTTTGCGCGCGTGCGCGGGCTGATCGATCCCGATAAGGTTGTGCTTGGAGGTACCGCGCGCGAGACTTCGCCCAAGATCGAGCCGACGATTTTGGACGGCGTGACCCCCGATGACGCCGTGATGCAGGAGGAGATTTTCGGCCCCATCTTGCCGGTGCTGACGTTTGAGAGCCTAGACGAGGCCGAGACGTTTATTACGGATCGTCCGACGCCGCTGGCTCTGTATATCTTTAGCCAGGATCGCGCAGTTCAGCAGCGCTTTGTGCGTTACGTGCCCTTTGGCGGCGGCTGCGTCAACGACACGATTATGCACTTGGCTACGAGCCATATGGGCTTTGGTGGCATGGGTGCGAGCGGTATGGGGCAGTACCATGGACGCGAGAGCTTCGATACGTTTAGCCACAAGAAGAGCATCGTGAACAAGGCAACTTGGCT
>USQE01000244.1 GCA_900556675.1 uncultured Collinsella sp. | reverse complement strand
AGCTCACCGACGAGCTCGTCAAGTCCGACTTTGGCTTTGACAGCATCGACGCTATGCGCGACGCCATCAAGATCGAGATCGAGCAGGACAAGGCTTCCCGCCTGCCGGCCGAGAAGGAGAACCGTTGCGTCTCCGCTCTCGCCGAGCGTCTGCAGCTCGACGAGATGGACGCCGACTACGAGCAGTCCGTCTTTGAGGAGCTCGGCCAGAACTTCCTGTCCAACCTCGCTGCTCGTGGCATGACGCTGGACACCTGGCTGCCCGCTTCCGGTCTGACCATGGAGCAGTTCATCGGCGACCTGCACAAGCAGGCCAACGACGTTGCCCGTGAGTCCCTGGCTCTGGACGCCCTCGCCCGCGAGCTCAAGATCGAGGTCACCGAGGATGACATCAACGCCGAGTTCGAGAAGGCCGGCGTCAAGGACGTCGAGGCTTCCAAGGCCGAGTTCATCGCCGATGGCCGCATGCCTGCCGTCCGCGAGTCCATCCGTCGCTCCAAGGCCGTCGACCACCTGGTCGAGAACGCCAAGGTGACCGAGGTCGACGAGACCGCCAAGGACGCCGAGTAATTCTCGCCACCTTGCCCGCGAGCGCATGCGTGCGCCCGTGATGGGGTAAAGTTATACACCGGTTATCCGGTTGCTTCGTACGGTGCCAGCCAATGCATAGCATGCGGGCACCGTACGTTTATCTAGAACCAATTTGGTCCGCAAGAGAGAAATGGAGATGCGTATGATCGCCAAGTTCGATTCCGCCCTCGTGCCATACGTTATCGAGCAGACGCCGCGCGGCGAGCGCAGCTACGATATCTATTCGCGCCTGCTCAACGACCGCATCATCTTTTTGGGCGAGGAGATCAACTCCGTCAGTGCCAACCTGGTCGTTGCCCAGCTGCTGCATCTTGAGAGCCAGGATGCCGAGAAGGATATCTCGCTCTACATCAATTCGCCCGGTGGCGAGGTCTACTCCGGCCTGGCTATTCTGGACACCATGAACTTCATTAAGCCGCAGGTCTCCACCATCTGCGTCGGTATGGCCGCGTCTATGGCCGCCGTGCTGCTTTCGGCCGGCGCCAAGGGCAAGCGCTTCTGCCTGCCGCATTCCAAGGTCATGATTCACCAGCCCAGCGGCGGTGCGCAGGGCCAGCAGACCGAGATTGAGATCGTGGCCGAGGAGATCAAGAAGACCCGTCGCGAGCTCAACCAGATCCTGTCCGACGCCTCTGGCCAGCCCATCGAAAAGGTCCAGGCCGATACCGAGCGCGACAACTACCTGACCGCTGCCGAGGCCCTCGACTACGGCCTGATCGATCGTATCGTCACCTCGCGCGACCTCGCCGCGAAGGATGCCTAGGATGGCAGGAAACATGCAGGACAACTTTGACGAGAACGGCAACCCCATCCGCTGCTCCTTCTGCGGAAAAGAGCAGGGCCAGGTCCGTCGCCTCGTAAAGGGCCCGACCAACATCTTTATCTGTGACGAGTGCGTCGCCGCCTGTTCCGAGATTCTGGAGGAGTCGCTGGCTTCGGACTTTATGGACGCTGCCCGCAACGGCAAGCTGCCGGGCTTCCTCAACGACCATGGTCAGGCTGCATCCCAGCCCGCCGTGGACCCCGAGACCGAGGGCTTTGAGCTCGAGGACGACCGCCAGGTCATCACGCACGTGCCGACGCCGCACGAGATCTACGATGAGCTTTCGGCCTATGTCATGGGCCAGGAGGACGCCAAGCGCGCCATGTCGGTTGCCGTGTACAACCATTACCGCCGCGTGATCGAGGGCGGTGCCGCGGTTTCTGCCTTTGGTGACGGCATGGGTTCGCAGCTCGACGACGATATGGACGAGGTAGAGCTCGCCAAGTCCAACATTTTGCTGCTCGGTCCCACCGGTACCGGTAAGACCCTGCTCGCCCAGACGCTCGCGCGCATCCTCGAGGTGCCGTTTGCCATCGCCGATGCCACCGCGCTCACCGAGGCCGGCTACGTTGGCGAGGACGTTGAGAACATCCTGCTCAAGCTCATCAACGCCGCCGATGGCGACATCGAGCGCGCACAGGTGGGCATCATCTACGTGGACGAGATCGATAAGATCGCCCGCAAGGCCGAGAACCTTTCCATCACCCGCGATGTCTCGGGCGAGGGCGTTCAGCAGGCACTGCTTAAGATTCTTGAGGGCACGGTGGCCAGCGTTCCGCCCACCGGCGGTCGCAAGCATCCCCAGCAGGAGCTTCTGCAGATCGACACGACGAACATCCTGTTCATCTGCGGCGGTGCCTTTGTGGGACTGGATAAGATCATTGCCGACCGCGTGGGCAACAAGGGCGTGGGCTTTAACTCCGAGCTCGCCGGTCCCGCCTCGGTCGACGAGAACGACCTGCTGCGTCAGGTGCTCCCGCAGGACCTCAACGCCTTTGGCATGATCCCCGAGTTCGTGGGCCGTACGCCCGTCGTCACCCAGACGCAGGCGCTCGACGAGGACGACCTGGTGTCGATCCTGACCGAGCCCAAGAACGCCCTCACCCGGCAGTACCAGAAGCTGTTCGAGCTCGACAACGTGACCCTGCGCTTCACCTCCGACGCCCTGCGTGCCATCGCCCACAGGGCCATCGAGCGCAAGACCGGCGCCCGCGGCCTGCGCAGCGTGATGGAGAACATCCTCATGC
>USQE01000243.1 GCA_900556675.1 uncultured Collinsella sp. | reverse complement strand
ATAGCCCAATGCGTATCGCGCACGACGACGATATCGGCGCCCGCGACTGGGGGAGAAAACATGGCAGAGCAGCAGATAACGCCGGGGACCAAGCTTCAGGTGGCATTCGACGTGCCCATGGGCCAAAAAACCGACTTCAACATGCTCGCCACGTACAAAGAGGACCTGGACGAGGCGTACTTTCTTATGAGCGCGCCCATGCTTGCCGGCAAGCCGCTCATCATGGACGAAAACCAAAAGCTGCTGCTGCAATACAAAGTGGGCGAGGAGACGTTCGTGCTCGCCGGCTACCCCGAGTCGGTCGAGAAAAAGGGCATCCGCACCTACTGGAAAATGCGCAAAGTCGCCGAGCAGCGCACCTTTGTTAAGCGCCGCGACGAGCGTTTTAAGGTCGCCATGCGCCTGAACTACCAGCGCGACAACGCGCCGACCCACGAGCCCGAGGACGCCATGACCATCGACGTCTCGGCCGGCGGTCTGGCTATCTACCTTAACGATTACCCCGACGTGGGCGAGGCCCTGGCCGTGCAAATGCCCACGATCCGCCTGCAGGGCGAGCGCCATGAGCTGCCCGAGCAGCTGGGCATCGTGTGCTGGGTGCGCCGCGCGCCCAAGGGCAGCCTGTACCGCAACGTCTGCGGCCTGCAGTTCCGCTACGCCGACGACATGGAGCGCGAGCTCGTCAAAGAATACGTCGGCTATATCCGCACCAAATATAAGCTCTGATCGCCATGGCACTGTTCAAGCGTAACGACAACAAAGATCAATCTGCCGAGGATTTGGCTGAGGGTCAGCCCGAGGACACGTCGCAGGACGCACCCGGTGCCAATGCCGAGGACGCGTCCGGCGAGGACTCCGCGCCCGAGCAGATTCCCGCCTCCCGCAAGCGCTTCGGCAAGCCCAACCGCAAGCCCAACCGCAAGCCCAAGCCCAAGCGCAACCTGCGCGGCGTGGTACGCATCGAGGAGCTGGAGCAGGCACTGGCCGACCAGGACCTCGACGACATCGACCCCGACGCGGTCGTGTCCATGTATATGCCCAAGCGCCGCATGGAGCGCATCGGCGCGGCGCTGCTGCGCATGGACAAGCTGCAAAAGGCCCTCGTGATGCTGGCGCTTGCCTTTGGCGTGCTGTTCGCCCTGTCGTTTATGCAGGAAAACATGGGTAACTTTACCATCAACCTCAACCGCCTGGAGCTGTTCCGCCGCGGCGTGGCCATTGCCGACAACGGCGACTTTAACAACGCCACCGCGCGCCTGGCGGCCGACGCCTTGGACAACGGCACCAATATCGCCGCCGAGGACCTGCCCGACAACCTGGACGATATCGACGGCAGCCACAACGGCAAGAACTACGTGGCGTACACCTTCTATATCCGCAACGCCGGCAAGACCGATCTGGGCTACAGCGCCAAGCTCAAGGTGGTCAGCGCCAGCAAGGGCGTGGAGAAGGCCGCGCGCGTGAGGGTGTATCGCAACGGCGAGCCCACCACCTACGCGGCTGCCGCGGCCGACGGCAATCCCGAACCCAACACCGAGCCGTTTGCGTCCAAAGACGTGGTGACGACCATCAGCCATGCGAACTTCCGCGTGGGCGATGTGGACAAGTACACCGTGGTCATTTGGCTGGACGGCGACGACCCGGAGTGCGTGGACAAGATCATCGGCGGCGCGGTGGAGTTCGGTTTTGATTTTGATTCGTC
Source organism: uncultured Collinsella sp. (assembly GCA_900556675.1). Lineage (GTDB taxonomy): Bacteria > Actinomycetota > Coriobacteriia > Coriobacteriales > Coriobacteriaceae > Collinsella. Next base: position 989 of record USQE01000243.1, on the reverse strand, counting down.
CGAGACCGACGATTCGAGCCTGCTCGTTAAGTTCGTGCAAGATATTACCGACACCCTGACCGGCAACGACCCCATTAGCGCGAGCGGCAACGAGGCGCCCGATTACTACAAGGAACACAACGTGACTTGGAGTAACCGTCGCAACCAAAAGAACTCGCCCGCAGGGGACGGGGACAAGTAGAACGAAGAAGCGCCGGGCCGGGAGTGATTACCCAGCCCGGCGCTTTTGGTGGTGGCTTATGCCGAGGTTTTGCCGTCGGAGGCGATGGCGGCTGAGGCGCCGTCTAGCAAGAACAACCGCAGCGCGAGTTTGATCGCGTAGCCTGGCTTGACCTGCGCCGCGTCTCCCATGCGTTCGTCCAGGTCGCTGCAGTAGGCATAAAGGTCGCGGATCAGATCCGCACCCGAGAGCGTGAACATGTAGCCCGCGTCCGAAAGCGCGTTGGGCGCTGCGGGCAGCCCCGCAGCCTGACAAAAGCTCGCAAGGTCGGGAGCTATGACGGCATCGTAGTCAACTGCGCGTCCGTTGTCCTGAGCAGCCTGCTCTTGCTTGCGGGTGTACGACAATGCCGCCGCCAGTACAAAGCTGGGTGTGGGCGCGTTGACGTCGTCGGTGGTGGCGACGAGCTTACCGGCCGCTTGCGTGACCAACCAGGCGACTTCGCGCTGACAACGGACGGCCTTACGCGTCACCGGCTTAATCGATCCGGTGGAAACGCTTCCCTTGGGTTGATTGGCGGCAGGCATGAGTCCTCCCAACAAATAGCCCGTTTAACAGGCAAAAAAATGACACGTTCTGCACCAGTATAGCGAGTGGGGAGAGGCTCGGGCGAAGCTCGGCGGAGGGCGTATGCATGCGTTGGCATGGCACTGCGGTCGCAAGCCTTAAGAGGGACTTATGACTGAGCGGAAGAGAGATCAAATAAGGTGAACGATATTCGCATAGCACCACATATAACCCGAGGTGGGCCTATGAATCTGCCGGAATG
>USQE01000242.1 GCA_900556675.1 uncultured Collinsella sp. | reverse complement strand
CGCCGCGTGACGTGTCGAGCGACGAAGACGAGACCGGTAACGATGCCGTCGAGATGGACGCCGCCTCCGACCCCGTCGAGCCCCTGACCTTTGAACAGGCCTGGGCCCAGGCCGAGGCCGACGAGGCTAAGGCCGATGCCACGGCCACACTCGATGAGCCGGCGGACATGTCCATTTCGCCGGCAAAGACCCCGCAACCTCGCCACACCATCGACCCCGGCAGTACGGCATCTTTCAGCATTCTCGACGTGCCCGCGCAAGGCGCCCAGGCGCCAGCGCCCACGCATCGCCCCGACCTGGCTCGTGAGGAAGACGCGGGCCGCCGTTCTCCGCTCGGCCCCATCCTCATCGCCTTCATGGCCGGCGTTATCGCCTGCTCGGCAATCGGCAGCATCTGGGGTCATGTCGAGCGGCAGCGCCAAGACGCCGCCAAGGTCGAGATGTCCGTCGAGCAATCGCTCAGCCGCACGCGCTCGGTGCATGTGTCAGTCGAGGTTAAGGAAGGCGCGACGTGGGATACCGCGCGCGGCGACAGCCAAATGCTCGTCCATATCGTGGGCCGCACGCTCAGGGGACAAGCAATCGACGAGTACCAATACGTTAATTCCGAAGGTGACGGTATCGAGCTCAAGCCCGGCGACTACGAGCTCACGGTCGATGAGCCGCCCGTCGCCACCGACGGCACGCGTTACCGCGCCTCAAAGCGCATGGTCCCGGTGAGTTTTAATTCGCAAGCACCCGATACGGTCGATAGCGCGCCGCAGGGCGGGTTTGACCTTTATGCTATTGCTCAATAACTGCGCCTGCCGCTCAGCCCTGCTGCCAAGAGTGGGACAATAGCCCTCGACACTATTGTTTACTTTTGGAGGAAGTAGCATGTCTACCGTCACTACCATCAAGCGCGGCGGCCTCACCGCGGCCATCGATTCCATGGGCGCCCAGCTCACGAGCCTTGCCCTCAACGGCAACGAGTATCTGTGGCAGGGCGACCCCGCCTTTTGGGGCAAGCATGCGCCCATCCTGTTCCCCATTGTGGGCTCGCTGCGCAACAACACGGCAACGTCTGCGGCTGGCACCTGCGAGATGCCGCGCCACGGCCTCGCGCGCATCGTCGAGCACAAGCTGGTCGAGGTTTCGGAGGACGGCTCCTCGGTAACGTACGAGATCACCGACACGTCCGAGTCGCTCAAGGCGTTCCCGTTCCACTTTAAGCTCAACATGACCTATGCCTTGACCGGCGACGCCACCCTCACGCAGACCTTTGCCGTCACCAACACCGGCGACGTGGACCTGCCGTTCTCGGTGGGCGGCCACCCCGCGTTTAACGTACCGGCTCCCGGTGCCGAGGACGAGGCATTCGAGGATTACGAGTTGGCGTTTACCGAGGCTTGGACTAATGAGGCTCCCATCATCACGCCCGACGGTCTTATGACGTTCGAGGGTAGCTACAAGGCTCCCGATAACTCGGACGTGCTGCCCATCACGCACCGCAGCTTCGATAACGACGCCATCATGTTCACCGATACCCCGGGCTCCACGCTCACGCTGCGCGGCCGCAAGTCGGGCCACGGCGTCAAGATCGACTTTGAGGGCTTTAAGTATATCGGCGTGTGGTCTGCCGCCAACGACGCCCCGTTTGTGGCGCTCGAGCCCTGGACCGGTCACACCACCATGGACACCGAGGACGACGTCTTTGAGCACAAGGTCAACACCATCACCTTGGCTCCCGGCGAGACGGATGTTCGCAGCTTTAGCGTTACGCTGCTTTAACAGGCTGCATACCTGGGACTAGTCGTTGGGGACGTTCCTTAACGACTACCAATCGTTTTCAGTTCGTAAACTTGTATATATGCATTTATATATGCATTTGCTGGAGGTAGCGCTGAGCGGTATCCTGTTAAGTCGTCAGCATACGATTCAACAGGGAAGGCAGATTATGCATTCTCCCCATCAACGCGACGCGCATCCGCAGCCGATATGCAGCCGTCGCATCTTTTTGGGTAGCGCTCTCGCTGCGAGCGCTTCCGTCGTCGCCGGCGCGCTCGCCGGCTGTCAGCGCCCCTCCACGCTGGAAGTAGTTCAGCCCACGACGGGCGGCGGTCGCGACGACCTGTCCGATTCCGTGATCGGCAAGGATAAGATCCGCATTGGCATGGAGGCGGCCTACGCCCCGTACAACTGGCAGGTTTCCGAAGCCAGCGAGTACACCATCCCCATCGACAACGTGCAGGGCGCCTATGCCGATGGTTACGACGTGCAGATCGCCAAGATCGTCTGCAAGGCCCTCGGCGGCGAGCCCGTTGCCGTCAAGCAGAGCTTCTCGGGTCTTATCGATTCGCTCAACAACGGCCAAATCGACCTCATCATCGCCGGCATGAGCGCCACGCCCGAGCGCGAGGAGTCCGTCGGCTTTTCCGACCGGTACTTCATTGGCTACTTTGGCCTGTTCGTAAAAGAGGGCTCGCCCTACCAAAACGCCACCAAGCTCAGCGACTTTAGCGGCGCCACGGTGCTCGGCCAAAAGGACACCATGCTCGATACCGTCATCGACGAGATCCCGGGCGTTGTGCACAAGAACCCGGTCGACTCCGTCCCCACGGTGTTCTCGAACCTGCTGCAGGGCACGTGCGACGCCGTGACCTACAACACCGAGAACGAGAAGGGCTATATGGCTCAAAACCCGGGCATCGTTCCCATTCA
>USQE01000241.1 GCA_900556675.1 uncultured Collinsella sp. | reverse complement strand
CCCGGATGGATAGCGGCGACGCACTCCTCATGGGTGCGGCGCACGAGCGCGTACAGGTCGAGCTGCTCCTGGGTGGGCTCGCCCATCACGACAGTGCGCGTCATGTCGGAGCGGTAGTCGCAGTAGCCCGCACCGTAATCCATGAGGACAAAGTCGCCCTTCTCGATCACGCGGTCGCTCGGGACGGCATGCGGGTTGGCGGTATTGGGGCCACTCGCCACGATGGAGCCGAAGGCCAGGCTGTCGGCGCCGTTGGCGAACATAAAGTTCTCGAGCTCGTTGCGAACCTGCTTCTCGGTCATACCGGGCTTAATAAAGCCGAGCATGTGCTGGAAGGCGGCATCGGTGATCGACTGCGCGTGGCGCATGAGCTCGATCTCCTCTGCATCCTTGATGGCACGCATCTTGCGGATGTCGTCATGCATCAGCGGCAGCATGCAGGCAACGGAGCGGTCCTCCAGACCACGTTGAATACCCTGGTAGAAGTTAATCTGCATGTCATCCTCGACGGCGCAGACGCGGCATTTGTTGGCCGCAATCTTGCCGGCGACCCAGCCGGGGATGGTGCCCTCGTCCATGTCGTAGACCCAGGGGCTGCCGGCGGGCGTGTTCTCCTCAAAACTGTTGAGATAGCGCGAGTCAGTGTGGAACAGGCACTGATCGGCCGTAATAAACGCGGCGTGAGGGAACTCGAAGGTGTAATCGAAGACGCCCTTCACGCCCGTGAGCCAACGGAGATTGGCCTCGTCGCGCACGACGATGGCGTCGTAGCCGCGCTCAGCCATCAGGGCACGGACGCGCTCGATACGACCGGCAGGACCGGCAGCAAACTCAGACAGATTCCTTTCTTGTTGTCCTCATAAAAGCGGGACGGGTCCCGATCGAAAGACGGATTCGCACGCGATCCGCAACCGATTGAAAACCCGCACCTCAACATGATACGAAAGACGATGGATGTCAATAAAACTTAGAGAAGTTCTTTGCGAGAAGCCAAGTAGGCATGAGCATGGCGCTCAAGAACCTCGTCCTCAACGCTCGTTAGACGAATGGCGCCAAGTGCCGCGGGCAGCGGCAACATACTGCGGTTCGAGCGGACAAACTGCTGCCTGCGGAACTCCTCGATATATGCGGCGGGCTCCAGATCGAAGGCAAACTCCTCGATACCAAAGTCCTCCAGGCAGTCATCGACCTCAAAGACGTAATCGATATCGAAGTCGCAGGCATCATGTGCTAGGCGCGCCTCAAAGCGCATACCTTCGGACAACAGCTGGTAGGCAGGGACCTGCGAAGCGGCATCGCCCAGGCAGGCGCGAAGGGCGCGCTCCCCCGTCTTGCCAAAATCGAGCGCATGACGAGCACTGGGGTTCGTGGCCATGAGCACGTCTTTGCGCGCAGTCTGGGACCACTGCACAGCATTGACGAGCGCGACCTCCTCACCGGCAAGAATCTCGGGAACGGTCTCGGTAAACTGATTCCAGCGCGACTTGCTGCTGGAAAGCATGGTACCCACGAGCACCGAATAGCCAAGCTTAAGGTCCTCAGCGCTGGCCTCGCGAACAAGGTCCAGATTGCACACGACCAGACCGGGCTCGGGGCGCACCGCGATGGCGGGCAACGAGTGGTCGCCCGAAGCGACGAGCGGCTTCATGGTCGTCGCGACCGTGAGCATGGCGTCGAAGGTCGTCGGCAGCAGTGCGCACTCGGTACGACCGCACCACTGGTTGGCGCACCAGCAAACAACCGAGCAGGTTGCGGCATCGCCAACGGCAACAACCAGGTCATCGCAGGTTATACCGTTAGCCGACAACGCGCCAAAGACGACATCGGCGTCAGCTAAGGTCGCGCCATCAGGCGAAACCTCGAGAGACAGCTGCGAGACGGCAAAGCCCGCATCGACCAGTGCATGATCGACGACCTCACCAAAGCGCTCAGACACGGCTGCATTCCAAACAACCATCGCACGCTTGGGCTTACCCACGGCCGAGGCAAACATACGTGACAGCTCGCTAAACGCGTCAAGCCCAACGCGAACATCGACACTGCGATTTTGGAAATTGATAAGTTGACGGCGAATCATAGCAGTCCACGCTCCAAAAGCATCTCGGCACAAACATAGGAAACGTCCTCAAAGGACTTATTGCGAATATCGAGGGTGATATCGGCCGCTTGGCGATACAGCGGACGTCGATGCTCAAACAGGCGGGCCGCATGCTCAGGCGAGCGGAAATCGGGACGCGTGTCGGAGCGGCGGATCTGGCGCATCGAATCCTCAAAGTCACCCTCGAGGTACACGCAGGTACCCATCTGGTGCATGAGCTCGATATTGACCGGCGTCTCGACAATGCCGCCACCGCACGAAACCAGCAGGCTGCGCTCGCTTTGGAGCGAACGGAGTGCCGAGGTTTCGAGCTCGCGAAAACGCTCTTCGCCCTCAGTCTCAAAAATCTCGGTTACCGATTTGCCGCAACGACGCACGACCAGGCGGTCAGTATCGATAAATCGACGTTTGAACATGGTGCCCACGTTGCGCGCGAGCGTCGATTTACCCGCACCCAAAAACCCGATAAAGAAGATATGGTCGCAGCCGTGCTTAGTGTGCTGGGACATGACGAAACCTATTCCTCGCAGGGAAGGTCGCGCAGGGCCCGGCGCTCAAAGATACGGAAGATCTGCGTATACCACAGGTCCTGAGTTGCCTGCGG
>USQE01000240.1 GCA_900556675.1 uncultured Collinsella sp. | reverse complement strand
CGGCCGTCAGGGCAAGCTCAGACTCGCGACGCTCGACCATAAACGTTGGGTCGTTGAGGCACGGGCGGCATGCGGCCGCATCGAGCGCATCGCCCAAGCGAGCCGTATAGGTATCCCAGGCACGGCGACCGCGCTGATCGAGCATCTCCAGGTCGACCTGGGCCGACCCAATCATCGATGCCATCGCGGCACCCAGACGCTGATGGCGCGCCTCGAGCACATCGGCCAACTCCGTCATAGCCGGCGCCACCGATTCTGCCGCGGCCGTGGGCGTGGAGGCCCGGCGGTCGCTCACCATGTCGCAGATCGAGGTATCGGGCTCATGGCCAATGCCGGTCACCACAGGCACGGGACTGGCCGCCACAGCGCGGGCAAGCTCCTCGTCGTTAAAGGTCATGAGGTCCTCGAAGGAGCCGCCGCCGCGCACCAGCAAGATGCAGTCGGGCGCCGGCGCAATGGAAGCGGCGCGGCGCAAGCCCTCAATGAGCTCTGCCGGCGCACCCTCACCTTGAACCTTGGCACCCACGCAAACGAGCTCGACGAGCGGGTTGCGACGGCGCAGCGTGCGCTTGACGTCGTCGATTACGGCACCCGAAAGCGAGGTGACGACCGCCACGCGGGAGCAGAACACCGGGATGCGGCGCTTGCGCGCTTCGTCCATCAGGCCCTCGCGGCGTAGCTTTTCGGCCAGTTGCGCCACTTGTTGACGCAGCAGACCCTCCCCCGCCAACGAAAATGAGCGGGCAACAAAGCTCATGCGACCCGTGGGCTTATAGAGATTGAAGCTGCCCTTAAAGCTCACCTGCATGCCATCGCGCAGATCGAAGGTGCGCTTGAGATAGGCGCCCTTCCAGATAATGCAGTCGACGGCGGCCGAGTCGTCCTTGATCTGGAAGTAGCAGTGACCGCTTCGGGCGTTAGGACCACGAAAACCTGTGACCTCGCCCAGAACGCTCAGCTGCGGAATGGCATCGAGCGCACCGGCGGCGATCTCCACTGCCTGGCTCACGCTGAGCTCCTTGCGCTCCTGATCGTCCGAACCGTCGAACTCGGCGGAAACGGCATTGCCGGTTAGATTCCAGCCTGCCACGCAGCCTCCTTTCGTTATCGAGCACAAGGGCTTCGACCCTGCGCAGATTCAAGTCCAACACATAGTACAGCGCCGCGGGGACAAGAATCTCCGCGGCGCCTGTCAAGCCAATTTGTTATCGGTTGGAGTTTCTGTTGTAGCGGGCCATCAGGTAGAGCAGCTGAATAATCGAGGTGAGCGCCGCCGCCACGTAGGTGAGCGCGGCTGCCGTCAGCACCTTCTTGGCACCGTTGACCTGCTTGGAACTCATGCCCGACTGCTCGATATACGCCACGGCGCGGCGACTGGCATCGATCTCGACAGGCAACGTAACGAGTTGGAACAGCACACTAAACGAGAAGAAGATCAATGCGAGGGTCGTGAGCCCGGCGATGTTCATAAACAGGCCCAAGAGCAACACGATGGTCCAGGTGTTCTGGGTAAAGTTGACGACCGGGACCAGGGCGGTGCGAACCTTCATCATGGCGTAACCGCTCTGACGCTGGGCGGCATGACCCGCCTCGTGGCAGGCCACTGCAACGCTTGCGACCGATCCGCCCGAACGGTTAGCGTCCGAGAGATACAGGTTGTTATCCTGCGGGTTGTAGTGGTCGGTGAGCTCACCGGCAACGCCCTTGATACCCACGGCGTTGCAACCGTTGGCGTCGAGCATGCGGCGAGCGACCGTGGCACCCGTGTCGCCGTCCGAGCGAACCTTGGACCAGGTCTTGTACGTCGAGTTGATATAGCTCTGCGCCGCAAGACCAAGCACCGTACAAACAAGGACAACCAGCAGGTACAGCGGGTCGATGCCAAAGCCGTAACCATAGTAATAGGGCATGCGAATTCCTCCGAATCGAATTACACGTTGGAGGCATTCTACCCACTCAAGCGGCTAGGCTTCCCTACAGGAGCTCAATCTTTCCGTCCTTCACGGTGAGTCCCATATTGCCGGAAAGCAGATCGTCCAGACGCGAACCCACAAGCTCAAAACGCCAGCCCTCGCGCAGGGGACTTTGCTCAGGATGCTCAATATAGTCGGCCAGGTCATCGCGCGAGGCAATGACCGAGGTCGCCACGCCCGAGCGCTCGGCAACCAGGCGAATAAGCGCATACATAAGGTCGGTCACGCTCTCCAGCTCCGGCGAAATCTGGCGATGTCCGCGCACCATGAGCGGCAGGCGATCGTGCGGGCAGCTCGCGCCGCGCTTGATGGCCATCAACGCGCCATCCACGTCGCGCTCCCCCAGCTGGTCGGTACCGCGAATGCTGCGGAACTCCTCAACACGCACAGGATTGCGCTTGACGAGCGCCAGCAGCGTATCGTCGGACATAACCCACTTGCGCGGGATGTTGCGCCGCTCAGCGCGGTCCTCACGCCAGGCAGCAAGTTCGCGTGCGATGCCCAGCTGATGACGACTGCACGAGTTGATGCGCTTGACCTTGCGGAATGCCTCATGGCGATCGGCACGGTAGTGCGACTCGTCGGCCAGAGGACGCAACTCATCGAGCACCCAGTCCACGCGGCCCAGCTCGCGCAGGCGGCTCATCATCTCGGTATAGGCGACGATCAAGTACTTGACGTCATCGATCGCGTATTCGATCTGCTTATCGCTCAGCGGGCGGCGCGACCAATCG
>USQE01000239.1 GCA_900556675.1 uncultured Collinsella sp. | reverse complement strand
ACCTATGACGTTCTGATTCGTAGTCAGACCCTCTATCCAGCTGAGGTAACGCCGCAGCGCAAGACATATAAAACCACTTTAGTTCGTTAGAGTCAAGCGAAATCTCAACTTTTTTCGCGCGGGCCGCAATTTGTCACGCTGCACCACAAGCGTCAGCGCTTCTTGTGCGATCGATTGGCTTTTCGATCACATCGAACCCGGCGCCAAGCTCCCCCAGAAGCGACCGCACCCGTTGGGCACAGTCGTAGTCGGCAAACGAGATGCTCAGCATTCGGGCCACCTGATTAGAAGTTCCAACGCCATAGAAGTGCTCAAGGACAACAAGCGCCTCATGCGCCACAAACGTCTCGACCACATGCGGCGACTCCTCATAGCACCATTGCGTCAATGGCCCCTCACTCGTCTGCCGAACCACCAAGCCACCCATACCCGACGGCTCGCACGTTACCAGCAGGTGCTCCCCGCCCTCATCGCTCTGGAACAAAACAACCCGCTCGTCGAACAGCTCCATCACATCCCCTTTCTCTTGCTCTTAGCTAGCAAAAGCATAGCAGGTAAATGGCTGTATACAGAACGTTTGTTCGTGTGTTTTCTATCGAGCTGTCCACACGGCATGGTATAGCCGTACACAAAAAGGGCGCCCCTAAAAGGAGCGCCCTCGCAAATCGCCTATGCAGCTAGCTTACGCGACCGGCTCGATCTTCTCGAGGCCGCCCATGTAGGGACGCAGAACCTCGGGGATCGTGATGGTGCCGTCGGCGTTCTGGTAGTTCTCCAGAATGGCAGCCATGGTACGACCAGCCGGCAGGCCGGAACCGTTAAGGGTGTGCAGGTAGCGCGAGCCCTTGAAGTTCTCGGGGTCGCGATACTTGATGTTGGCGCGACGGGCCTGGAAGTCGCCGCAATTGGAGCAGGAGCTGATCTCCTTGTAGGCGTTGTAGCTCGGCAGCCAAACCTCGACGTCGTAGGTCTGACGGGCAGAGAAGCCCAGGTCGCCGGTGCACAGGCTAATCACGCGATACGGCAGGCCCAGCTGCTGCAGCAGGTACTCGGCCTCGGCGGTCATGCTCTCGAGCTCCTCGTCGGACTCCTCCGGCTTAGCGAACTTGACCATCTCGACCTTGTCGAACTCATGCTGGCGAATGATGCCGCGGGTGTCGCGACCGGCGGAACCGGCCTCCTCGCGGAAGCAGGGGGTGAAGGCAGTGTAGCGGCGCGGCAGGGTATCGGCGTCCAGAACCTCACCGGCATGCAGGTTAGTCAGTACGACCTCGGCGGTAGGGATCAGGAAGTTGTCGCCCGAGACGTGATAGGCGTCGTCCTCAAACTTGGGCAGCTGGCCCGTACCGAACATGGTCTGACGCTTGACGACGATGGGCGGCCACCACTCCTTGAAGCCACGGCTCGTGTGCGTGTCCAGGAAGAAGTTGATAAGGGCGCGCTCAAGGCGGGCGCCGGCGCCACCGAGAACGGTGAAGCGGCTGCCGGAGAGCTTGTTGCCGCGCTCGAAGTCGAGGATGTCCAGATCGGTGCCCAGATCCCAGTGCGGCTTAAAGTCGAAGTCGAACTCGCGCGGGGTGCCCCAGCGGCGACGCTCGATGTTCTCGTCCTCGTCCTTACCGTACGGGGTGGCCTCGCACGGAATGTTGGGCAGGTGTGCCATGAAGTCGTACTGCTCCTGCTCAAGAGCGGTACGGCGCTCGGCCAGACCGTCGATCTTCTCGTTGACGGCGCGCACGGCCTCCTTGGCGGCCTCGGCCTCGTCCTTCTTGCCCTCCTTCATCAGGGCGCCAATCTTCTTGGACTCGGCGTTGCGCGTGGCCTGGAGCTCCTCGACCTCGGTGATGACGGCACGACGCTCGTCGTCGAGCTCAAAGAACTTCTCGCGATCCCAAGACGTCTGGCGGTTGGCCATGGCGGTATCGATGGCATCGGGGTTCTCGCGAACAAACTTGATATCAAGCATTAGATCCTCCGGCGATATACATTCCATTTAGGTTGCAACCTTGTACATGTATGGGCAAGTATATACTTATGAGCGTTTACGACCCAACCCAACTACGCAAGAAGGCACCCAATGGACGCAGTTTTTTCCTTTTTGTTTGGCACCCGCACCGGTTTTGCCATCCTTTTCGCCGGCGGCATCCTACTGTTTGCGATTCTTGCCTTTGTAATGGAGAAGCGCACCCATAAGATGTATGTCGACCGCGGCCCCAAGGACGAGGACGATCAAGACAGCTTCTGGGACTAACCTGCCAAAAAGGGACTGGTTTATTTTGGTCGGTTTTATCTGGGCAAACGTGGCCGTCTATCGCAATGTAGTCGTTGGGAACGTTCTTGTTTGACTAGTCGTTTAAGAACATCCCCAACGACTACATAGCATGAGAGTGGATAATCTCCCGGTTTGAGTCTGCATTCGAGCTCAAAGTGGGAGATTATCCACTCTCATTTGCTATGCGTCCGAAAATCCACGCTCGTTTGATTTCTGCCTACATTTGGAGGAAGAGCTCGTGGAGGCGGGTGTTGTCGTCGAGTTCGGGGTGAAAGGTAACACCGAGCTGATTGTCTTGACGGGCGGCGACGATACGGCCGTCGACTTCGGCTAGGGCCTTGGTATTGCCGTGCACCTCGACGATGCGGGGCGCACGGATAAATGTTAATGGCACTTCACCGTCGATGCCGTCTACCTGCCCCTTGGTGTGAAAGCTGCCGAGCTGTCT
>USQE01000238.1 GCA_900556675.1 uncultured Collinsella sp. | reverse complement strand
CATCCTCCAGCCGGTCGGCCCCCCAGAGCGTGCGGTAGCGCTCGCCGAGGATCACATTGTCCCGCCGCGTGTTCTCGCCGAGCACGATGCCCACCGCCTTCGGGCAGGCGCGGCGCAGCCGCTCGACCAGCTCCGCCTCATGCGGCAGTCGCTTGCCGTTCACCAGCAGGCAGATCAGGCTCTCGCCCTTCGTGTTCGAGCGGACATAGACATGGCGCAGAAGGCCGCGCCCCGTCTGCTCGTCGTAGCCCGCCGCGCGGAAATCGCGCATATACTGCCGCACGGCCTCCGCCGCGGCGTCCGCCTCCGGCTTCACCAGCAGACATTCCCGCGTGTCGATGACCTCGTGCGTGCGGGCGCGGTAGAACCCCACTCTGCCGTCCGGCGAGACGGGATACTGCGCCTTGTTGCGGTAGCGCCGCGTCTCCGCCGCGCCGAGGATCTCCTCCACCTCGACCTCGCTCCCACCGATGCGCGCAAGATTATCCTGCACGCGCCGGCGCTTGAGGGCAAGCTCCTCGGCATAGTCCATGTGGCGGTAGGTACAGCCGCCGCAGCGCGGAAAGTACGGGCAGTCCGGCGCGATGCGGTGCGGCGAAGGCGCAAGCACCTCGAGCACCTTGGCGAAGGCCGCGGACTTCAGCACCTTTAAAATAAGAACGCGGCACACCTCGCCGCGCAGCGCGCCGGACACAAAAACGACAAAGCCGTCGATGCGCGCGACGCCCGCGCCCTCGCCCGAATCGATCTCAAGCACCATGCTGCCCAAGAACAGCGCGATGTCGGTCGCGCTCACCTGGTCGATAAAGCGCTGCGCGTACTCGGGGCCGGTGAGCTCCTGCTTAAAGTGCGAAAGGCCAAAACCCGGGTGAATGCACTGGCGGAGTATTCCGCCCAGATGCTGCTCACGTTCCACGATGGCCACGCTCGCGCCGGCCTTATGCGCGGCAAGCGCGGCCGCCATGCCGGCAGGGCCGCCGCCGATAACGACCAAGTCGAACGCCTGCGTCTGCACCGCCTCGGTAGTTCCTGCTTCTGCGCGTCCGTCGCGCATATCAAGCGTCGCCATCCTAGCGCACCCCCTTCAGCGGTCCCTCGACCAGCCAAGAACCGGCATCCTCCAGCAGCACCTCGCTGGGGTCGCAGCCCAGCTCGTGCGCTAGGATCGCCACCACGCGGCTCTGACAAAAGCCACTCTGGCACCGACCCTTGCCGGCGCGGCAGCGGCGCTTGACGCCTTCGACCGAAACCGCGCCAGGACGGCGTCGAATCGCGGCCACGATCTCGGCCTCAGGCACCGTCTCGCAGCGGCAAACGATCTGCCCCCACGCGGGGTCGGACTCAATGAGTTCTTCCTTGCGCGCAAGCGACGCGCGGTCAAAGTCGTCCGGCGCGCGGCGAATCGGGTCCCAATCGTCCCGTTCGCGCAGGGCCACGCCGGCATCGCGCAGCACCTGCTCCATGCGCTCGGCAATGGCTGGCGCGCTCGCCACGCCCGGCGACTGAATGCCCGCCGCCTGGAACAGCCCCGGCACCACGGCAGACTGCCCAATAAAGAAGTCGTTCGTTCCCCTAATGACCGGGCGACCGCCGGCAAACGCGCGCACCACGCGACGCGTGTCCAGGTCGGGCACCAGCTTACGCGCGCCGCTCAGCAGCGCGTTGACATCGCTCGCATAGGTCTGCGTGTCGCCGGGTTCGCGCACGGCGGCCGTCGCGGTGATCACGGTGTTGCCGTGTACGGTACCCGTGACGATAACGCCCTTGGAAACCGTCGTGGGAACGGGGTAGAGCGGCATGAGCGCGCGCGGCTCCTTGTCCAGCACCACGATGTTGCCCTGGCGCCAGACCATCTGGAACTCCTCGGCGCCCGCCATATGCGAGATGTCCGCGGTACCGTTGCCCGCGGCGTTAATCAGGTAACGGCAGCGCACGTCGCCGGCTGGCGTCACCAGCGTAAAGCGTGCAGCCCCGTCAGTTGCCTCGCTGCCAGAAACCTCAATCGCCTCCACCGGTGCGGAGCGCATAAACGTCACGCCGTTGGCGACCGCGTTCTCCAGCGCGGCGATGGCCACTTCAAACGGGTCGACGTAACCGGTCGAGGGGCACCACAACGCGCACGTCGCCCTGGCGCTCGCGCGCGGCTCCAGCTCGTGGATGCGGTCGGGGCCAATGATCGCCAGCTCGGGCACGCCGTTGGCCAGGCCATCCTGACGCAGCTTCTCCAGGTGCGCGCGGTCTTCGTCGTTAAACCCCAGCACCATCGACCCAGTGCGGCGGAACAAAAAGCCTAGCTCCTGGGCCCACGTGCTATATAGCTCGCAGCCGCGGGCGTTGACCTGCGCCTTTACCGTGCCCGGTGCCGGATCGTAACCGGCGTGCACCAGGCCGCCGTTAGCCTTCGACGCGCCCAGCGCGATATCGTTGGCCGCCTCGACCACACAAATGGAAAGGTCATAGCGCGCGAGCTGCCGCGCGATGGCGCACCCGGTGATGCCCGCGCCCACAATTGCGATACCAAACTTTTCCGTCACAGTGCCTCCCAGAAGAGTTGACAGGCTGTCAATAGGACTATCCTACGGTCTGCACGCCCCCAGCGCAGCGGCAATGCGGCGAACAGCCCCGCAACACCCGCCAACGGCAGGCGAGGGGAGACTCGGGACCATCGGTGACCTCGTCTGCCGTCCCTGGTGTCAGAAGTTTGTCTCGTTCTGTAACAGTAAGCAGAAGAACTGG
>USQE01000237.1 GCA_900556675.1 uncultured Collinsella sp. | reverse complement strand
TATTATCTTCCTCGTTGAACGCGCGGGTTCAACAAAGCGAACCGCGAATCAACAACATAGCATGTCGGAGTGGCGGAATTGGCAGACGCGCTAGCTTGAGGTGCTAGTGACCGCTTTTTGGTCATGCGGGTTCAAGTCCCGCCTCCGACACCATCGCATTTGAGAAGCCTCTTCGGAGGCTTTTTTGTTACCGATAGACGGTGAGGTTCACGATGGAAACGCTTGAGCGCAATGAGTGGGCGGACGTTGCCCAATTGGTCGAGATCACGAGCGATGCTGTCATTATCTGCGAGCTCGACGGAACCATTTTGCATGTAAATAATCGCTTGCTCGACTTGATGTGCGAGGAGCGTTCCGATGTGATCAACGGGGACGTTAAAGACCTCTTGTACTCGTCGGCTTTTGAACGCGCGACAGAGCATCGGCTTCCTTTTGAGACCAATGGAACAAAGAGCGAGTTGATGCTCAAGTTAAATGACGGATCGTTTATTCCCGTCCTGGTTTGTGCCGGCTCGGTTACGCCGCCTCGAATCTTTGGCCGCCGTGCGCCGCGCGTTCTGGTGGCACTCCATAGCATCGAAGAACAGTATTCGCACGACCGTCAGCTCAAGCGTGCGCTTTCGGAGCTTAGAGTGGCGAATAAGCGTCTCTCGGGTACATTGTCGGTCATTATGAGCACGGTGGGCTCCGATGAGCTGCCCAGTTTGTTAGATATCGTTTTGAACCAGCTTGTAGGAACGCTCGATGCTTCGGGTGCCGCTATCTATTTTTCTGAGAGCGGCGGTTTTAAGCTTCGCGGTGTCTCCAAGGAGCTGCACGACAGCTACCTGCCCGAGTTTTTGCCGTATGGCGCTGGCATTCCGACGTATGTTCTTCGCGAGTCGCGTGCCTGTCGCTTGTCGATTCAACAGGACCTTGAGGGTGATAGGGCTGCCTCCGGTATGTTCATGGACCTGGACAATCGTTCTAAGCACCTGTTGCGCGTGCAGGATATGCCTCCGTACCGCAGCGAGATCTGTCTTCCCGTTTTTTACGGTACGCAGATCCTTGGCGTGCTGGAAGTTGGTTGGAAGCGCCCTCAGGCACCGCTCGCCTATGACGTTAATGTACTCGAGGTCATTTGCGATTACCTGTCTATCCAGCTGGTCGGCATGGCATCGAGCCTTCGCTCTCGTCGCACGGCCGAGCTTGGCCGCTCGCTCAATGTCTTACGTGATGAGTTGTTTACCTTTCTAGACGATTCCGCCGCGGCTACCCAGGCTATATCGTCCGAGATTTGCAATATGCTCAACTGTCATTTTTGCCCTGTTGAGTATGACGCCAGTCTGGGCTCCTATGTCATAGATTTTGAAGGCGGCAGTCGCGTTGCTTTGCCGGACGATCCCGAGAAACTTTTCTTTTCCACGACGGCGCCAGCGGCACGTTTGGGGGTTGGCTCTGATGGCTTTGAGGCGTCTGTTTTGGGCGGCACGAGTGCCGAGGATCTTAAACACGTCCGTATAACTCGCGTTGACGAATCGATGCCTATGGGAGGCTGGCTTAGGGCGCATGCTCTGCCTTGCCAGGGTCTCTACGTCGACACCGGCATCGAGGCGGGGCGCCCGCGCTCTGAGGGTGATGGCAAACACAGCAACGACGCGATCGTTCCTGCTTCTGTTGCGAAAGGCCCGACGACGCGCGCGCTTCTGCTTCGTGACGGTAGTCAAGAGCCGATTGATGACCTTGAATATGACTACTTGGTGCACTTGGCGCATGACTTTGAACTGATCTACGAGGGCGAATCTCAAAAGCGCGAGGAGCGCCATATCGCTCAGACCCTCCAGATTGGCATGAGAAATTCGCTTGGTGACGTTCCGGGTATCGCGACCGATTCGGTATACCTTTCGGCAACGAATTCGGCGTTGGTTGGCGGCGACTTCTATACTCTTGTCCGTCTTCCCGACGATTGCGCCGTTATGATTGGGCGATGTATCCGGCAAAGGAATCGAGGCGGCGTCGATGTCAGCGCTCGTCAAGACGGCGCTGACGGCCTATGCCTGGGAGGGTGCTGGGCCCGCCCGTATGGCCCGCTCGCTCAATAGCATGCTCATGGGCTTTTCGAGGGTCGAGACGTTCGTGACGGCGTTTATCGCCAAGATTGATCTTAAAGCGGGTCGCGCTACCTACTGCTCTGCGGGACATCCTCCCACTATGGTCATTAGACCGTCGTCGACGCCGCTTGGCGGCGGAGAAACCCGAGGGGGAGAAGTGGAGCTCCTTGGGTGCCAATCGGGCGTGATCGGTGCCTTTGAGAGCATGGTGTACGAGACAGGCGTGTTTACGTTCGCTCCTGGTGACATGCTATTCATGTATACCGACGGAGCAATCGAAGCACGTGATCGCTCGGGTGCTTTCTTTGGCGAGCAGCGCCTTCGTGACCTTTTGCTCTCTGTCTTGGGTGAGGGTGTATCGGGAATCTGCGGTAAGGTCTTGGGAGAGCTTGACCGCTTTACCGAGTCGGCGCTGGACGATGACATTGCGCTGGTTTCCCTTGAGTTTTTACGGGGTCGATCGTAGACCGCGATACTTGACGGGCAAAATCTGCGCAGCTGCAGATATGTATGCATCGAGCGAGCTCTTTTGGGGAACCATGGTCGTATGAATGAGTGGAATGACATAGCGGTTTTGACGCCACCGGGTGATGTCGACATCGCCTCGGTGTCCGTGCTGCGCCGACGGTTGGATAATCTGATCGACCGG
>USQE01000236.1 GCA_900556675.1 uncultured Collinsella sp. | reverse complement strand
GGCTGCGTGATCTTGGCAACACGCTGATCGTCGTTGAACACGATGAGGACACGATTCGCGCTGCCGACTATGTGATCGATATGGGGCCAGGCGCGGGCGTCAACGGCGGGCACGTGGTCGCCGCGGGAACGCCTGCCGATATCATGGCGTGCCCCGATTCCATGACGGGTGCTTATTTGACCGGCAAGCGGATGATCCGCGTGCCAGACGAGCGCCGCAAGCCCGGCCGCGGCTGCCTTAAGATCACGGGCGCCCGCGCCAACAACCTCAAAAACGTTACCGCCAAGATTGAGTTCGGTACGCTCACAGTCGTTACCGGTGTTTCGGGATCGGGCAAGAGCTCCCTGGTCACCGATACGATTGCGCCCGCGCTTACGAATGCCATCCACCGTTCGACGCGTCCCGTGGGTCCGTACAAGAAGATTGAGGGCATCGAGTGCATCGATAAGGTGATCGACATTGACCAGTCGCCGATCGGTCGCACGCCGCGTTCGAACCCTGCGACCTATATTGGCCTGTGGGATGATCTGCGCGCGCTGTTTGCGAGCACGCCGGAGTCGAAGGCGCGTGGCTACTCGCCGGGACGCTTCTCCTTTAATGTGAGCGGCGGACGCTGCGAGGCGTGCAAGGGCGACGGCCAGATCAAGATTGAGATGCACTTTCTTCCCGATATTTATGTTCCCTGCGAGGCTTGTGGCGGCAAGCGCTATAACCGCGAGACGCTCGAGGTTACCTATCGTGGCAAGACTATCTCGGACGTACTTGACATGAGCGTGGCCGAGGCACTGGCTTTCTTTGGGAATATTCCGCAGATCAAGCGAAAGCTTCAAACCCTGTATGACGTCGGCCTAGGTTATGTGAGCTTGGGCCAGCCCGCCACGACGCTCTCGGGTGGTGAGGCGCAGCGCGTAAAGCTCGCCAAGGAGCTTCATCGCCGTCAGACGGGTAAGACGTTCTATATTTTGGACGAGCCTACGACCGGTCTTCATTTTGAGGACGTTCGCCAGTTACTTGATGTGTTGCAGCGTCTAGTCGATGCGGGCAATACGGTGTTGGTGATCGAGCACAACCTCGATGTCATCAAGGTCGCCGACCGTCTGATCGATATGGGTCCCGAGGGTGGCAACGGTGGCGGAACTGTCGTGGTCTCGGGTACGCCAGAGCAGGTTGCGGCATGCCCGCAGAGCTATACCGGCAAGTTTTTGGCGCCGTTGCTCAAACGCGATAAGGAGAGTCAAGCGCAACTCGATGCCTAATACATAGGTGTTTTTGAAACATGAGCGCCGCCGATTCCTTGCGATTCGGTGGCGCTCTCTTTGTCGAGATAGCGTATGCCGCGCAAATGGACATATACTTAAAAATTGCGTTCTTATATGAGGGAAAGGATATGCCATGCCGAAGGCCGTGAAGACGCCAAAGACCAACGCCATGCGTGAGCTGGAAAGCGCCGGCATCCCCTATGTTCTCCATACGTACGAAGACGATGACGACGAATCGTCGGGGCTGGGCGTCGCGATTTCCGAGCAGCTTGGCGAGGAGCCCGGTCAGGGATTTAAGACCCTGGTCTGCACGACGCCGTCCAACGACCATGTCGTATGCTGCATTCCCGTTGCCGACGAGCTTGACCTAAAGGCCGCCGCGCGCGCCGCTGGCGAAAAGTCGCTGACCATGATGCATGTCAAGGACTTGCTTGCCGCGACGGGGTATGTCCGGGGCGGCTGCAGTCCAGTCGGCATGAAAAAACGCTTTCGGACGCTGATCGATGAGACATGCGTCCTTTGGGATACCATTTTTATCTCAGGCGGTAAGCGTGGCTATCAGCTTGAGCTTGCCCCCGACGACTTAGTTGCATTTTGCGGGGCGACGGTTGCCCCGATCACGAGAGAGGACTGAGCGATGCCGCAGGAAGAATCGAAGCGCGGAGCTCACTTTGCAAAGGGTTCGGCTCCTCAGACGCCCGCGCCCGAGGCCGCTTCGTTCGATAACGAGATTCGAAACGCCTGGTCCGCTGCCGCTGACCCGGGCGAGACGGCCGTGTACTTGCGTGCCGCCGGTGCCGGCACGGCACTTCCCCGTACGGTTCTTTCTTCGGCTCGTCCCGATGAGACGGCTGTCTTTTTGGCCGCCGCTCAATCGAGCGCCAGCGTGATGCCGATCGCCTCCGAGGCTCCTCGTGAGCCGCGTCCCGATGAGACGGCGGTGTTTTTGATGGCAGCCCAGGGAAAGAGCACACCGCAGAGCGCTCCTGCCGCTCATTCCGCCAAGCCCACGGCTCATGATGATGGCGAACCGCTTCTTTCGGATGACGAATGGTCGCCGCTTGGTTCGACCGATCCCGTCGAGGGCGTGGCCATCGACGGTGATGACGACTGGGACCCTCTGTCGTTTTCTGCCCGAACCGTCGCCGCCAATGAAGTTGACACGGTGTTTGGCGACCATGCCATATTCGATGATGATGCCGTATCCGGTAACAACATGCCGAACAGCGATGACGCCGCACCTGCTGATGACGCCGTTTTGGTTGACGATCCCTTTGCGATGACCGGCTCCTTTGCCGTCGTGGACGATTTGCCGCCACAAGATGAGGTTTATGAGGACTCTCAGGACGACGTAGACGATATGGGTTCGTCGGACTACTCCACGGTTGGTCGTTCTGCTGGCCTTATGACCGTGCTGACCATCGTGTCGCGTGTCACCGGGTTTATCCGCACGTGGGCCATGGCGGCCGCCATCGGTATGTC
>USQE01000235.1 GCA_900556675.1 uncultured Collinsella sp. | reverse complement strand
CCAAGGGCAAGTCCAACAACGAGATCATGCACTTCTGCCAGAGCTTCATGACCGAGCTCTATCGCCACATCGGCCCCAACACCGACGTTCCCGCCGGCGACCTGGGCGTTGGCGGCCGCGAGGTTGCCTACCTGTTCGGTCAGTACAAGCGCCTGACCAACGAGTGGACCGGTGTCCTCACCGGCAAGGGCCTCTCCTTTGGCGGCTCGCTCGCCCGTACCGAGGCCACCGGTTACGGCCTGGCCTACTTTGTGGACGAGTACCTCAAGAGCCGCGGCGACTCCTTCGAGGGCAAGAACGTCGTCGTTCACGGCTCCGGCAACGTCGCCATCTACGCGGTCCAGAAGGTCACTCAGCTCGGCGGCAAGGTGCTCGCCTGCTCCGACACCCATGGCTGGGTCGAGGATCCCGACGGCATCGACTACACCGTGCTCGAGCACGTCTACAACAAGAAGCGCTCCGGCCACGACAAGGGTGTCACGCTCGCCATGTACGTTGACGAGAAGCCCAACGCCGTGTGGCACGAGGGCGACGGCCGCGGCGTGTGGCAGCTGCCCTGCGACATCGCGCTGCCCTGCGCTCGCGAGAACACGCTGCTGCTCGAGGACGCCAAGGCGCTCGTCGCCAACGGCTGCAAGGTGGTCGGTGAGGGCGCGAACATGCCCACGACCATCGAGGCTACGACCTACTTCCAGGAGAACGGCGTCGCCTTTATGCCCGGTAAGGCTGCCAACGCCGGCGGCGTGCTCGTGTCCGGCCTTGAGATGAGCCAGAACGCTGAGCACCTGTCCTGGACCTTCGAGGAGGTCGACGGCAAGCTCGAGCAGCTCATGCGCGGCATGTTCCACAACGTGGACGACACCGCCAAGGGGTATGGCCAGGAGGGCAACTTCGTTATGGGCGCCAACATCGCTGGCTTCCTGAAGGTCGCCGACGCCATGCTCGCCCAGGGCGTCTGCTAAATTTTCGCTCGACATAGCATGTGATGAGGCTCCCAGCTATCCGGCTGGGAGCCTTTTCTATCCCGGAGGACTCCTCATAACTTGCGGTGAAATACGGACTGTTTAGCGCCCCAGAACGGCTAATCAGTCCGTATATCACCGCAAGTTATGTATGGGTGGGTGGATTTTGTCCTAAAACGGTGTGCGGCCCCTCGTTTGGTACACTTAAACGTACTGGACAAGTGGAGAGATGGGGGAGAACGTGCTCAAGTTCGGTACCTACGTCCGTGTTGGAAACGCGGCCGAAGCCTATGAGCTCTTACAGAAGAACCGCAACAACAAGATTGTGGGCGGCGGCATCTGGATGCGCCTGGGATCGCGTCGCGTGGCGACGGCGATTGACCTTTCGGCCTGCGGACTCGATCAGATCGAGGAGACCGAGACCGAGTTTCGCATCGGTGCCATGTGTACCCTGCGCCAGCTCGAGCGTCATGCCGGGCTCAACGCGCTTGTCAACCATGTCTTTGAGTTCGCCGTCCACGATATCGTGGGCGTGCAGCTGCGCAATACCGCCACGGTGGGCGGCAGCATTTACGGCCGCTTTGGCTTCTCGGACGTGCTCTCCGCCTTCCTCGCGCTCGATTCCTATGTTGAGCTGACGGGCGCCGGCCGCGTGCCGCTCGCCGAGTTCGTGGACATGGGTTACGTGCGCGACGTGATCGAGCACATCGTGGTCGTCAAGCACGATTACCGTGCGAGCTACGAGGCCGTGCGCAAGGCCGCGACCGACTTTCCCTCGCTGAACGTTACCGCCGCCTGGTGGGACGGCTCCTGGCATGTCACCGTGGGTGCCCGCCCGCTGCGCGCGACCCTGCTGCAGGGCGAGGCATGCGGCCTTACCGCCGAGCAGCCTTCCGAGGACGAGCTTCGCGCCCTGGCCGCATCCGTGCGCTCGCTGAGCTACGGCACCAACCTGTGGGGCTCGGCCGACTACCGCCGCCGCATCTCTGCCCCGCTCGCCATCCAGGCCGTGCGCCGCGCCGCCGGCATCGAGCTTTCTGCCGCGCTTGCCCGCGAGCTCGAGACCGTGCAGGTCCCCAAGTTTGCCACGGACGAGTATTCCTGCCGCCGCGTGCCCGGCGTCGATTCTAGCGAGGTGCGCTAATGGCTGCCAAACTCATCGATCTTTCCTTTACGCTCAACGGCCGCAAGGTCAAGGTTCAGATTGCCCCCGATACCATGCTCTTTGCGCTGTTGCGCGAGCAGGGTTGTTCGTCGGTGCGCTGCGCCTGTGAGACCACCAACTGCGGCCTGTGCACGGTGTGGCTCGACGGCGACCCGGTGCTGAGCTGCTCGGTTCCCGCTGCTCGCGTCGAGGGCCACACCATCACCACGCTCGAGGGCCTCAAAGCCGAGTCTGAGGCGCTGGCCCGTGCGATGGCTGCCGAAGGCGCTGAGCAGTGCGGTTTTTGCGCCCCCGGCCTCATCATGAACGTGCTGGCGCTTGCCCGCGCTGCCAAGGAGGACCCGAGCCTCGTCGCCACGCGCGAGGAGCTGTCGCGCCAGCTCGCCGGCAACCTCTGCCGCTGCAGCGGCTACGAGAGCCAGCTGCGCGCCATCGTTCGCTTCCTCAACGAGTCCGGCGTGCAGGTGGGCTTTGAGATGCCCGAGCTGCCCGTCAACGAGACGAGCTCCGACGGTGTCGCGTACAAGCAGATCACCAAGAAGCAGCCCAAGAAGGACTCGAAGGCCCTGCTCGAGGGGCGTCCCGTCTACACGGGCGACCTGGTGCCCGCCGGCGCCCTGATCGTCA
>USQE01000234.1 GCA_900556675.1 uncultured Collinsella sp. | reverse complement strand
GGGCCTTTGTGTCGGTATAACGCTGAGCATCCTGCTGCTCTACATCATCTACCAGGAGCAGCTGATCTCGACCGACCCGTTGACTGGCCTCAACAATCGCAACCGTTTTGAGACCTATATGCTGTCGCTCTTTTCAAATGTGGATCAGGCCGAAGATGTATATCTGCTTATGATGGACGCTGACGGCTTTAAGCAGATTAACGACCGGTATGGACATGTTGAGGGCGATCATGCCCTCCAGGTCATATCTGCTACGCTCAAAGAGGTCTGCTCGGCGTCTGGTGGCTTTATCGCACGTTATGGCGGCGATGAGTTTGTGGTGCTTCAAAAGGCGACGGCGGAGCAGGACATCATGCGTCTGTGCGCGGCAATCAGCGACGAGCTCGCGCGCGCCGAGGTCCCGTATCTGTTGCGGATGTCCATCGGCTACGCACAGGTTGGTGATGGCGTCGATACCTGGCAAGACTTGCTTCGCGCTGCCGACGCGGAGCTCTACCGCGTAAAGCGCGAGAAGAAGAAAGCCGGCGTCCAGATACGCTAGAAAAAAGGGCGAACGCTGGCGTGCGTTGCGGCCCTCAGCTCACCGATGTACTCCATTAAGCTAAAGCATGTGAATCTCCTCTACTAAATAAGGGCGGTTCGTTAGGCCTTTTTGGGTTTGTTGACGATGATGATGCCGCCGCAGACCAACAGCAGGGCAACGATGACGGTAACGGGGCTCGTGCCAGCGCCCTCGCCGAGCAGCAGCGCGCTCAGCAGCACACCAAAGACGGGGTTCATAAACCCAAAGACCGAGACACGACTGACGGGGTTGACGGCGAGCAGGCGGGACCACAGCGAGTACGCGACGGCGGAAATGAGTGCCATATAAATGATGAGCGCGATGGCGGGGGCGATTTCGGTGGGGGAAAACGTGCCACCCATCAAAAACCCGATGGCGGTAAGGACCACGCCACCGACTAAAAACTGCCAGCCGGCGAGTAAGACGCCGTCATGCTCGCGCGAGAAGATGCCAATGAGGCAGGTCGACAGGGCGCCCGCAACAGTGGAAGCCAAGATAAATCCCTCGCCGTCGAGCGTAAAGCCAAAGGTGCCATCCGCGCCCGAAAGGTTGACGAGCGCGACGCCTGCAAAGCCCAACGCACAGCCAAGCACCTTGGGCGTATTGAGCCTCTCGGTGTGAAATGCCAGGGCGGCAAAGAGGATGGCTAGGAAGTTGGCGCTGGCCTCGATGATGGAACTCGACATGGCGCTGGCGCGCGAGAGTCCCAGGTAGAAAAAGAAGTACTGCCCGATAGTCTGGAAGAGTGACAAGACAAAGATGGGCTTGATGTCACGAGCCTGCGGAATGAGGGGGCGGCGTTGGGCCGCACTCATCCCAACGATAACCAGGGCGCCGGCAAGCGTGAAGCGCAAGCCCGCAAAGAGCAGCTGCGAGGCGCTATCGTGAGCGGGGATGCCAAAGAGCCCGTAACCGATCTTGATGCAGGGGAAAGCCGACCCCCAGAGCGCACAGCAGACGAGACAGCCCAGGATGAGTCCGGGCAGGGTGGCGAGATACGGCTTGCGGCTTTCCATGATGTCCTTCCTACATGCGCGAAGCAAAAAAGAACCCGCCACCGGATGTGTCGGTGGCGGGTGTTGTTACCCGAAGGGATTGTACCCGATGGGAAAGGTTTAGGCGAAGTAGGCTACGCCGCTCTCAAAGATCGGCATGAACTTGTCGCCGGGGACATGCTCGGGCACGTTGCGGTACAGGTTGTCGCCGCGACGCTCGGCATGGCCCATCTTGCCCAGGACACGGCCGTCGGGACTCGTGATGCCCTCGATGGCGAGGACGGAGCCGTTGGGGTTGACGGAAAGATCCATGCTGGGCTTGCCGTCCTCACCCACGTATTGCGTGGCGACCTGGCCGTTGGCGATCAGCTGGGCGAGCACTTCGTCGTTGGCGACAAAGCGGCCCTCGCCGTGGCTGATGGCGACGGTGTAGGGGTCGTCGAGGCTGCACTGCGACAGCCACGGGGACAGGTTGGACGAGATACGGGTGCGCACCAGACGGCTCTGGTGGCGGCCGATGGTGTTAAAGGTCAGCGTGGGTGCATCCGGCGTGGCGTCGACGATGTCGCCATAGGGCACCAGGCCGAGCTTGACCAGAGCCTGGAAGCCATTGCAGATGCCCAGCATCAGACCATCGCGGGCCTTGAGCAGGTCGCGGACTGCCTCGGTGACCTCGGGAGCGCGGAAGAACGCCGTGATGAACTTGGCGGAGCCATCGGGCTCGTCGCCGCCCGAGAAGCCGCCGGGGATCATGACGATCTGGCTTGCACGGATGCGGCGGGCAAGCTCGTGGGTGCTCTCGGCGACGGCCTCGGGCGTGAGGTTGTTGATCACGAAGGTGTCGGCCTCGGCGCCGGCGGCGCGGAAAGCGCGGGCGCTGTCGTACTCGCAGTTGGTGCCGGGGAACACGGGGATGATCACGCGCGGGCGGGCGATCTTGGCGCCGCCGTACACGTGGATATCCTTGGCGCGGAAGTCGATGGTCTCGACCTCGGGGGTCTCGCCGGCGCTGCGGTAGGCAAAGACGCCCTCGATGCCGCTCTCCCAGGCCTCCTGGAGCTCGGAGAGCTCGATGACCTCGGAGCCGGTGTCGATGACATAGCCCTCAACGGTGGTGCCCAGAGGCTCGACGACAACGCCGTCGGCGACCTCGGGTAGCTCGATATCCTCGGCGAGCTCGACGATAAAGCTGCCATAGAGCGGGGTGAAGAGGCTCTCCACGTCCACATCCTCGG
>USQE01000233.1 GCA_900556675.1 uncultured Collinsella sp. | reverse complement strand
TCTGACCCTGTGAGCATCTGTCCATTCCTCCCAACACGTTGAGAAGCGTGGTTTTGCCGGCTCCGTTTTGGCCGACAATGCCCACGAGCTCGCCGGGGTAGAGCGTCAAGTTGAGGTCGTGGACGGCGGCGCCTCCATGGGGGTAGGAAAACTCGACATGGTCAAAGGTGAGCACCGGCTCGGCGTCTTTCGCATGCGGGCGCAGCGACGGCGCGTGCGGGGAGCCTGCGGGCGCCTGGGTATCGCTTGTCACTCGGTCGGGGTCGACGATGCCCGCGATCAGTCGTTCTGCCTCGTCGACATCCAGACAGGGCGTGCCGCTTACCAGGCCATCGGCCTCGAGACTGTTGAAGATGCGCGTGACGCGCGGGCAGTCGACGCCGATGGCGCGAAGCTCGTCGGTGTGCGCGAAGACCTCGTGCGGCTCACCTTGCAGCGCGATCTGGCCGTGATCGAGCACCAACACACGGTTGCAGTACTCCGAAAGTAAAGCGACCTTTTGCTCAACGACGACGATGGTGATGCCGAGCGCGCGGTTTGCCTCGCGCAGCGTCTCGAAGATCAAGGTGGAACTGGCGGGATCGAGCGCTGCGGTTGGCTCATCGAGCACTAAGACGCGCGGACGCATGGCGAGGATGGCGGCGATAGCTACCTTTTGCTTTTGGCCGCCCGAGAGAGTGGCGATCTCGCGGTCGCGCAGGTCGCTGATACCGACGGTCTTAAGCGTCTCGCTCACGCGCTGCTCGATCTGATCGTGCGGAACGCCAAAGTTCTCGAGGCCAAAGAGCATTTCGTCCTCAACGACCGAAGCGACCATCTGCGTATCGATGTCCTGCAGTACGCTACCGACGACCTGCGATACGTCGGTGAGCGAGACCTCGCAGGTGTCGTGGCCGTCAACTAACACGGAGCCATAAAAGGTGCCGGTGTAGTGGTGAGGCACGGCGCCCGACAGACAGGCGGCAAGTGTGGACTTACCGGCGCCCGAGGGCCCGATGATGCCGATGAAATCTCCCTTGTTCACGCTGAGCGAAACGTGGCTGAGCGCCTGCTCGGTTTGCGTGCCATAGGAGAACGAGACATCGTCGACGTTGATGATCGTTTCCATGGGTACCTTTCATAGTCATTGGGGACGTTCTTGCATGTCCAGTCGTTTATAAGAACGTCCTCAAGAGCTCGTTGTTTGGGACAGTCTTTGGCGGTGAAGCACGGAGACGGCTTTACGAGGTGCCCCAGGTTGGCGCGAAAGAGGAACGAAGCGTACTTGGGTACGCGAGCGACGAATGAACGCCAAGATGGGGTGGCTCGCAAAGCCGAACAGGTTAGTTGAGCTTAAGGGCCTTCTGGATGGGCATGTAGAGGGCGCCGACCAGAATGGCGTTAAACACGGCGGTCATGGCGACGACGGGCAGCATGGCTGCGGCGAGCTCGCCCACCACGCCGAGCATGGCCATCTTGATGACCATGAAGATAACGCCGGAGACAAAGGTGGTCACGAATGTTGCGACGATGGCGACGACGGGCTTAACCTGGCCGTCCTTGGCGGCGGCGTTGACAATGACGGCCATGAGCATGGCGGCGATACCCTCGGCGGCAAAATCGACAAACGGCGAGGTGGTGGTGATCTGGATCACGGCCGCTGAGATGAGGCCAATGACGAGCGCTTGGCCAATGTTGGGACGAACGACCAGGATGGTGAGGCAGAAGGCCGAGATGATGAACTCGGGACTGATCATACCGCCCGAGATGCCCGAGATTGCCTTGCCGACGGTGAAGTTGAGGATGAAGCCTGCGGCAAGCAGAATGGCGAGCAGGACAAGGGCGTGGATATCGAGTTTGCCGCGGTCGGCGGTCTGGACGGTGCGGGGCTGGGCGGTGGTGGTGTTCTGAGACATGGTGAAAATCCTTTCGGAGGGGAAGTGCAAGAGAAGAAAGCGGAGGCGCGCGATGCGAATGCGATCGGGCTCGAGATAGAAAAAGGCCCCCGGTCGAAACCGGAGGCCTTCCAATCACCTAGAGCGAAAAAACAGGCGTGAGGGACTCACTGTCGACCGATCGTATTCGCATCACGCCACCACCAGTTGTTGAGAGACGTCATCGTGTTCTTCATGTCGGTGGCTCCTTTCGTGATGCCGTGGCGCGGTCGCACCTAGTTGCTGTTGCGCTGCACTATAGCACAGCGAAGTGTGTGCAGGGAATCTTTTTTGAAAAGATTTCGGCGACGTTTCCTACCGGTCAAAAGGGCAGGCCGAGCGGTCGGGATGACTCATGCGACCCGCCCGTTTCTTGCAACGCGAGGGTCTTAGGCCTTCTTGCGACGATAGAGCACGAAGCCGCAGACACCGATGATGACGATGGCGCCAACGGCCATGGCGGCCATGTTGTTGCCCTCGGACTTCTCCTCGGTCGCCTCCTCCTTAGCCTCGGGGCCGGCAACGTTCTTATCGGAGAGGGCCTCGTCGGCGTAGGTGATGGACTCGACCAGGCAGTCGTTGTCGGCATCGTAGTCACTCGGGACGAACTCCTCGGAGAAGTCGCCCTCCTTGAGGTAGTCGCGCATCTCCTCGAGCATGGCCTTGCACTTGACGTAGGTGTTCTTGGTCGCTGCCTTGCCGGCCTTGTTGGCCAGGGCGGTGCGGGCCTCGGTGCCCTCGGCGGCCTGCATGGCCTCGTCGACGGTCAGGTTCTGCTCAATGAGCTCCTTCTGCAGGGCGTCGATCTCCAGGCCAATGAGCTTGTACAGGCGCATTTCCAGAATGGCTGTTGCCTGCCGCTCAGTAAAATGCAGGCTCTTCGC
>USQE01000232.1 GCA_900556675.1 uncultured Collinsella sp. | reverse complement strand
CATAGGATGCATGGTCTCTTGACGAACGCCGCTGGGAAAAGGCAGCTTACGTTTGCGCGTGGCGACGCCGAGCTGACTGCCGGTCGCGCATATGCGCCAGCCCGAACCCGAAAAAAAGCGAAGCGAGTTGAGCGCCCGTTCGCAGAGCTGCACCTCGTCAAACAGGATGAAGGTGGTTTCTTTGCGAATGGGGGCGCGTTTATAGTCTGAAATCCGCGCCACGATGGTGTCAACGTCGTCGGTGGGACAATCGAACAGCGGAGCGATCAGCTCAAGATCGGTCTGAAAGTCGAGTTTGACAAACGCATCGCCGGCGATTCGTCTGCCGATTTCCTCGGCAACGTACGTTTTGCCTACGCGTCGCGCACCACGGATGAGGAGGGGGCGTGAGGCGTCCTTTGTCGCCCATGATTCGATAACGGACTCGATTGATCTGCGCATGGGGCCGCCTTTCCAATTTCGTGTACTTCAGATACATAGTTTAGTACGATTTCATGTACTTGAAATACACGAAATAATAGAAAAGCGTGTATCTCAAATACACGAAATTGCACTGCTGAAGCTTCCAGGCGGATAAACATACTCATATTGGGCGGTTTTCACCGGTTACTCGCCACCTTGGGCTATGTTTGCCCCTATGCCCGTATTGAGGGCCGTGCTGATTGACGACGGCGCTCCCAGCGAGCCAGCTTAATCGTCACCAGCGTGAGGGCCCAGGCCACAAGCGAGAACGCGGCGCCCACTGCGCCCACGTACGCAATGCCAACGCTGCTTACCACGGCGCCGCCCACTGCGGTGCCAAACGAGATGCCGACGTTAAACGCCATGGGCTCAACCGAACTTGCGAGTACCATCGACTTGGGATGGCGGCTGCGTGCCACGTCCATAAAGTGCGTGATGCATGAGACCGAGAACAGGTACATGAGCATCGCCAGGCTAAAGACAAAGACCAGCGCGAGCGGCATGGCGGCGCCCACGGCAAACAGCCCGAGCAGTGCCGCCGCCTGCAGCACAAACGTAACCAGCAGCGCCTTCAT
This sequence comes from uncultured Collinsella sp., assembly GCA_900556675.1. Taxonomy (GTDB): domain Bacteria; phylum Actinomycetota; class Coriobacteriia; order Coriobacteriales; family Coriobacteriaceae; genus Collinsella. The sequence continues at coordinate 1,777 of USQE01000232.1, read as the reverse complement.
GCCAAAACGCGCATCGATCCATCCGCCCAGGATGTTCGAGATCAGGCAGAACACGCCATAGGCCATAAGTGTGGTGCTCGCCTGAACGGTATCCATGCCCAGCACCTGCTCCAGATAAGGCGTCACGTAGCCGTAGAATACGTAGACCGAGCCCACGCCAAACAAGAAGATGAGCATGCCGGTGATGATACTCGGCTCGCGTAGTAGCCCCGCCTGCTCGCGGAAGGTGGCGGGCTCATCGGTCTGCCCGGCGCGAGGCATAAACGCCACGAGCGCGCTACAGATCAAAACGGCAAAGGTCAGCGTGCCGTACATGGCCACGTGCCAATCGAGTGTGTCGGCCACAAACTTGCCAATCGAGGTCACAAAGACCATCGCCACGGAAAACGCGCCGTACACGACCGAGATGGCAAGTGAGGTTTGCTGCGGGGATAGCAGCTCAGGGATGTACGTCACGCCCACGGCGAGCAGCGCACCCGAGACAGAGCCCAGGACAATGCGTGAGATAAACAGCACCTGGAAGTTGGGAGCCAACGCCATGACCAGGTTGCCGAGCACAAAGACGACGCTATAGCACACGAGCAGCTGGTAGCGGCGGAATCGCCCCGTGCTGAGCGCGAGCACCGGCGTCGCGATAGCGTAGACGAGCGCAAACACGCTGATGAGCTGGCCCGCAGTGGCAAGTGATATGCCGAGTTCCGTTGCCAAGTCGCTTTCGATGCCGATGACCACGAACTCGGAGCAGCCGAGCGAGAATCCCAACAGCACGAGCAGCGCCAGGCAGAGCTTGGTGCGCGCGGGGGAGAGCGCGGCGGCGGTTGGCTTACTTTTAGGCGTGGTTGCGGCGGTCAAGGTTGTCACTCCAATGTCGCATGAATAAGCGGGATTCAATCCCTGCAATTCTAACAGAATGTGACAAAGGGGCAGTCCCTTTGTCACATGGAGGGCTTGCCTGTATAGTCGCAATACAGGCGAAGATGGTCTCAGGTACATCGCGGGCGGCAGGAGATCCCATGGGTATGCACACGACAAAGGTTGCAGTGGGCGAGGGCAAGTTTGCGCTCGAGGCCCAGCTGACGGTGACGCCGCGAGGCATGGCGGTGTACGCCTGCTCGCCGGAGTTTGCGCACCTGGGCGCCACGGCGCAGGCCATTCCGCGCCCCGAGCCCGGCCGTACGGCAACGGTGAGCATCCTGGCCGTTCCGTGCCATCGAGACGAGATCCCGGCGCACGATATCGCGGCGGCGCTGGCCACGCGCTTTGGCGTGCCGGTAGTTGCAAGCACGGGTTTTCATGTTGAACAAGCGAGCGGTGACGACCTGCAGCGCGTGCTCGACACCACCAAGGAGCTCATCGCCGCGCTCGAGGAAGCCGCAGCCCGCATTCTGCGCGCCGGCTGGGATGAGGGCGGTGCGGGCGCCGAGGTCGTGGCGGTCGATGCTGCGACCGGCGAGGCGCTTGGCCCCGTCGACCGCATCGAGGCCCATGCTGGTGAGGGCATCCTGCATCAGGCATTTCTGACGCTTTTGGTCGAGGGCCGGGGCGAAGACGCGCGCCTGCTGCTCTGTCGCCGCAGTCCGCTCAAGCGCCTGTGGGGCGGGGTGCTGGCCGATAGCTGCGCCGGCCATCCGCTCCCCGGGGAAGGCGTCGCGGCCGCCACGGCGCGCCGCATCAACGAAGAGCTCGGCATTACGCGCGAGCCCGATCAGCTCAAGCACCTCGGACACGTGGTGTACCGCGAGGACCACGGCGACGGTCGCTGCGAGTGCGAATGGTG
>USQE01000231.1 GCA_900556675.1 uncultured Collinsella sp. | reverse complement strand
GCGGTCGCGCAGCGTACTCGGCACGTCGCCGGCCACGATACGCTGGGCGATGCCCTCGACGATAGCCGTTTTACCGACGCCCGGCTCACCGATGAGCACGGGGTTGTTCTTGGTGCGGCGGGACAGGACCTGGATGGTTCGACGGATCTCGTCGGTACGGCCGATGACCGGGTCGAGCTTGCCGGCGCGGGCAAGGTCGCAGATATTGCGTCCGTACTGCTCCAGCGCCTCAAACTGGGTCTTGTCCTCGGCAGACGTCACGCGGTCATCGCCGCGCAGCTCCTCGTAGACTTGCTCGATGCGCTCCTTGGTGACGCCGGCGTCGCGCAGTACGCGGCCTGCCTCGCCCTTGTCCTCGGCAAGTGCCATCAGCAGATGCTCGGTCACCACAAAGCTGTCGCCCATCTTGGTGGCCTTCTTCTCGGCCTTTTCGATGACGCGGACGAGCTCGTTGGACAGGCCCATCTGCTGACCCTCGCCCGAAACCTTGGGCGCGTGGTCGATGGCATCTTGTGTGGAACGCGCGAGCTGAGCCGGATCGGCACCGATGCGCTCGATGATCACGGAGATATTGCGCTCGCCGGCACCGAGCAGGGCGGACAGCAGGTGAATCGGCTCCACCGCGCCGGCCTGTGCGTCGGCAGCCGTGCTCATGGCGGTTTGCAACGCCTCGCGCGACGTCATTGCTAGCTTATCGATTCTCATGGAATCACCTCTCTTGGGGCGGCCGCCCTACGGGGCGGCTTCACGTTGTTCGAGAAGTATTGTTGCCAGCTTTGTACGATCTTATACATAAATCTAAGTCTCTATATATAAGATTTTCTGAGTGATTGAAAGATAGGGAGCAGGTGCGCTCACCCGCTACGGCCTCGTCCCCTTACTATCTCAATCTGTAACATCTAGCGACTGTTTATGGCTCCAGATGTTACAGATCGAGATGAAATGACCAGCGGCACCCGTTTATCTAAATCTGTAACATCTAGTCGGCAAATAGGGCTCTATCTGTTACAGATCGAGACGAACAGAAGACACCTGAATCGAAAATCTCAATCTGTAACACCAAGCCCACTTTTAGCGGCCAAGATGTTACAGATCGAGACAGACCGAAAACCACCACAAAGAGGACAGGCACCTTTGTGGTGGTCGCGGTCTCTACTCCTTCGCCGAACCCGTACTTCCCGATTCGACGGTCCAGGGCATCTCATCCTCGAACAGCCATGTACGGGCAGACCCACTATCGCGTGCAGTCTGCGGGTCAGGCAAGCAGGTCTGTTTATAGGCATCTTGGATACACTGACCCATAAAATCGTTGAGCTCGGTCTGGTCGCCCTCCATGACATAGGCGACATCGCCGTCCATGATGTAGATGCCCGGACCCTCATTGCCCTCGTAGCCCGGATCGTACGAGACATCACATAACTTGGCGCCGTTTGCAGTGTCCAGCTCGATGGAAGAGTGACATCCGCCAACCATGTCGTTCGCTTTTGCCCGATAGGACGCATATCCGTACCAACGCTTAAATGTTTTGCCCTTGAGTAGCTCGGACGCCCTATCGATCAGGCTTGTATCCGTGGTATAGCGCATGGCCCCAAGCTGAATACGCGGATAATTGCTAATACCCAGCACAGCCGGCTGCTCATCAAAATCAACGGTAATGGCCTCGGGCTTGTCGTCGCCGGTCAGAAGTTCGACAGATTGAGTCACAGGCTTGACCACCGGCTCCGTCACCGCAGCAGGTAGAAATGCCATACCGACAGCGCCCGCGCCAACCACAGCGATCGCAAGCGCCAAGACAATCAATCCAATACGGGCAGAACGGCTCACGGCAAAACACCCCACAATGCAAACCTTCGCCACCTGCACTAATGATACCGCCAGCTAACACTATTACCAAAAGAAGCCGCGCGCTCCTCACCACCACAAAGGGGACAGGCACCTTTGTGGTGGTTTTCGACGCTAACGGTCGACCATCTCGCGCCATGAGATTAAACTTGAATTGTTCTCTGAACATATCCATTTCTGCCTATCCTCAACAGATCTTTGTCTCGAGGAGCGCATGTGAAGCCGTCTCATTCCACCGGTCGTAACGTCATCGACATTCTCGCCATACCCATCGTGATGCTCTTCCTTATCGTCATCACGCCCTTTTCTTTTGGTATCGCCTCGCCCTTCGATCTTTGCGGGATGATCGACGCCGGCTCGCGTGCCACCTCGCTCTCCTTTGTCTGCCGTGGCGTGTTCTACGAATATGCAATTCCCACCGGAAGTTGGCAGTCCAAGTTACCGTTGCTCGGCAAGGTCGACGGATGCTCCCCCTATTTCTGCCTTGAACCTCAGGCGCTAAACTATCTAATCGACGACCAGCCACTCGACTCCATCACCCTCGCCTACGACTACGCACCAAACACCGATGAGCGCCACATGAACCAAGTCCTCGACAAGATGCTTGGACAGTGCGGGCTCACCGAGGAGACCGGTCGAACCATCTATAGCAACCAGAAATTAAAGCGAACAGAACTCCGCCGTGTCGGAAAAATCAAAGGGCGAAACGGGGCCGCCTACTGGGATGCCTGGGCAACACGCGACAAGGGCGAATTCGGACACAGCACCTATATGGTCACTGTCTACACCAAAGACGGAATTAAGGACAATGTTGACGATTTCGCGTCATCCAAACTCGGCATCCCCAAAACAACCAAACCCGCCAGCCCGGATGAAATTCTGTAGAGACGCTCATTAGAATGTCGTTCAACGAGCACGGCAACATCGAGCTCGCCCCCACCACCACGAAAGGGACAGGCCCTTTGCGGTGGTTTTCGACTCTGGCACTCG
>USQE01000230.1 GCA_900556675.1 uncultured Collinsella sp. | reverse complement strand
GGCGGCAAGATGCCCAAGGCCCTGAAGGGCATGATGGGCGGCGGAATGCCCGGCATGGGCGGCTTCGGCGGCGGAGGCATGGGCGGCGGCCACTCCAAGGGACGCACCAAGCCCAATAAGAAGCGCAAGAAAAAACGTTGAGACGCGCCAAAAGCGCTTTTCAAATACAATGTCAACAATCTGTTGGAGGTGAATGATACATGGTTAAAATCAGACTGCGCCGTATGGGCGCCAAGAAGGCTCCTTTCTATCGCGTCGTCGTCGCCGATTCCCGCGCCCCGCGTGACGGTCGTATCATCGAGGAGGTTGGCCGCTACAACCCGATGACCGCCCCCAAGACCATCAACCTCGATCTTGAGAAGATCGCTGACTGGCAGTCCAAGGGCGCTCAGCTCACCGACGCTGTCGCTGCTCTGGTCAAGGCCGCCAACGAGGGCGAGAAGACCGAGACCGTCGTCAAGAAGTCCAAGAAGCAGCTCGCCAAAGAGGCCGAGGCCGCTAAGGCTGCCGCTGAGGCCGCTGAGGGCGCCGAGGAGTAAATCGTGCCTGAGGTTGACGCTGCACAGCTCGAGGGTGAGGCAATGCTCTCAGATCGCATCGCCGATCTCGTCGAATATCTCGTTGTTCAGATCGTCGACGACCCGGATTCCGTGAGCCTTGAGGTCATCGATGGTGACGACGCCTCTACGATTGAGGTTTCGGTCGCCGAGGATGACGTCGCTAAGGTCATCGGCCGTCGTGGCCGTACCATCAAGGCCATTCGCACGCTCGCCCGTGCACTGGCCGCTCGCCTCGACACTGCAGTCGAGGTAGAGGTTCTGGGCTAGGACCTTGAGGTCCCAGTACAAAAACATCGCCCGTGTGGTCAAGCCGCACGGAAGGAAGGGGGAGGTCCTCGCGCAGCCGCTGCGGGGGCTTCCTTCTGTATTGACGCCGGGTATGCGCGTCGCCTTGACGCCGCCGGCGCTTAAGCGCGACCGTTTTTGCACGGTCACATCCGTCACCGATACGGGCGATGGCGATCTGGTCTCGTTTGAGGGCATTGACGACTTGACGGCCGCCGAGGGCATCACCGGATGCTATGTGCTGGCAGACCGTGACGATTTTGAGCTCGATTCGCTCGACGCCGCCTATACCGATCTGATGGGTCGCGAGGTGGTCGACGAGCGCTTTGGCTCGCTCGGCACGATCGTCGAGATCATGTCGACGCCCGCCAACGATGTTTGGGTTGTCGAGGGCGATCGGTACGGCGAGGTGCTGATTCCCGTGATCGAGCAGGTTGTGCTCGATCTTCCCGATCGGGGGACAATTTCCGTCCACGTTATGGACGGTTTGATCGATATGGACAAGTAGGGAGGTCAACATGCTAATCGAGACCCTTTCGGTCTTTCCCGAGATGTTTGAGCCCGTCATGTCCACATCGATCTTGGGCCGCGCCCGCAAGGCCGGCCTTTTTGATTTTAAGGCCTATAACCTGCGTGACTGGACGCACGACCGCCATCGTACCGTCGATGACGAGCCGTACGGCGGCGGGCAGGGCATGCTCATGAAGGTCGAGCCCATCGCCGAGGCCATCGAGGCTATTAGCTCCGAGGGTCCCAAGCCCACCGTGGTGTTCTTTACGCCCTGCGGCGAGCCCTTTACGCAGCATGTGGCCGAGCGCCTGCTCAAAAGCGAGCGTCTGCTGTTTGTATGCAGCCGCTACGAGGGCGTCGACGAGCGCGCGTATGCGTATGCCGACGAGCGCCTGTCGATCGGCGACTACGTGCTCACGGGCGGCGAGCTTCCTGCTATGGTCGTTGCCGATGCCGTCGTGCGTCTGATTCCCGGCGCCCTTGGTGACGAGATGAGCAACGTCGATGAGTCGTTCTCGACTGCCGAGGACGGTGGCCTGCTCGAGTACGCGCAGTACACCCGCCCCGCCGAGTTCAACGGCGAGGGTGTACCGCCGGTGCTCGTGAGCGGCGACCATGCGAAGGTTGACGCCTGGCGCCGTAAGAATGCCATCGAGCGCACCTGCCGCTGGCGTCCCGACCTGATCGAGACGGCGCGGCTTACGCCCGAGGAGCGCGCATACGCGCAGGACATCCTGGACGCATCGTATTCGCAGAGCGAGGAGTGAGAATGGTTCCAGCGCAGCATTCCGTGCTAAAGGGTGCGTTTGAGTGGATCGTGGTCGTCGCGATCGCACTGGTCGCCACCTTCCTGATTCGCTCGTTTGTGGTCGAGCCCTTTGTGGTGCCCACCGGTTCCATGGAGTCCACGATCGAGATCGGCGACCAGATCTTGGCGCAAAAGGTGAGCCTCGAGCTCGGCCAGCCCGTCAGCCAAGGCGATATCGTGGTGTTCCACAACCCCGATGGCACCTCCGAGCACGATGTTCTCGTCAAGCGTGTTATTGCCACGGCCGGCCAGACGGTCGACCTCCAGGATGGCAAGGTGGTCGTTGACGGCCAGGCGCTCGACGAGGACTACACGACCGGCATGAGCTGGCCGCTTTCGGTCCAGGCTCCCGGCGCTCAGGTAAGCTATCCCTACACCGTTCCCGACGGGTGCGTGTGGGTGATGGGCGACAACCGCGAAAACTCTGCCGACTCACGCTACTTTGGTCCCGTCGATCGCTCTGATTTGATCGCCGTGGCGCTTGTGCGCTACTGGCCGCTCAACCGCATCGGCACTATCGATTAAAAACCGCTATAGTACAGTACCTAACCGTGTAATCGTTTCGACGAGGGGATATTAGAGGCATGAACGCTTCATCGCTTTCCTTCCAAGACATCATCCTGCGCCTCCAGCAGTACTGGGGCGAGCAGGGCTGCGTCATTATGCAGCCCTATGACTCCGAGGTCGGTGCCGGT
>USQE01000229.1 GCA_900556675.1 uncultured Collinsella sp. | reverse complement strand
GAGGTCGGCGGGCGGAGAAGGACGTGGTTGATAGGGATACGTGTTCCTTTCGCTGTTTCGCGCTTTGCGCGAAAGGCGCGTTACTTTGGGATGGGTGGGGAACGTGGTTGTTACGGCAACTGATCCCCACCACAAATTATCCTTGGCATACTTGCGCGAATACCTGCCCGTGCTACACTTGCAATTGCTGTTTCAGGGCGGGGTGGAATTCCCCACTGGCGGTAAATCGGGCGGTGCCAAAGGGGTGCCGTGGCGCAGACGAGGCGTCTGCGACCGAGCCGATGAGTCCGCGACCCGTGCGTGTGTTGGTTCGCATGCCGGCTGAACTGGTGAGACCCCAGTACCAACGGTTAGAGTCCGGATGAAAGAGGCAGGTGATCTTATGTCTGAACAGTCGCAGCATATCCATTTTGAGAACACGAATAGGTGGAGCACCAAACAGCTCGTTACCATGGCGTTGATGTGCGCCTTGGGCGCCCTGTTTATGTACGTGCAGCTGCCCATCCTTCCTTCGGCGCCGTTTTTGACCTACGACCCGTCGCTGGTGCCGGCGATGGTGTGCGGATTTGCGTATGGCCCCGGTGCTGGTACCGCTGTTGCAGCCATGGCGATCGTTATCCATGCGCTCACTACGGGTGACTGGGTCGGCGCGCTTATGAATCTGGTTGCCACGCTGGGCTACATTCTGCCCGCGGCTATCGTCTACCAGAAGATGCATACCTATAAGGGTGCCGTGATTGGCCTGGTGCTCGGCGTTATTGCCGCTACGGCGTTGTCTATGGTCGCAAATCTTACCATTGGCGTATGGTTCTGGTATGGCTCGGTCGATGTGATCGCCTCGCTCATGATTCCTGCCGTGCTGCCGTTCAACCTTATCAAGACCGTGCTTAACTCGGTGTTGACGCTTGTGGTGTACAAGGCGGTCTCCAACCTCATCACGCCTAAAAAGGACCAGGTCAAAGGCCGCGCATGATTGAGTGTCGGGGCGTTTCCTTTAGCTATGACGGTGCCGCACCGGCACTCGACGGCGTCGATCTGAACATCGAGGATGGCGAGTTTTTCTGCATCCTCGGTGGCAATGGGTCGGGCAAGTCGACGTTTGCCAAGCATCTGAATGCACTGTTGCAGCCCGATGCGGGCACGGTACGCGTCAACGGCATGGATGCGTCCGACCCCGAGCTGGTCTACGACATTCGTTCGACCGCGGGCATGGTATTCCAGAATCCCGATGATCAGCTGGTAGCAACGCTTGTCGAAGATGACGTTGCGTTTGGTCCTGAAAACCTTGGCGTGCCATCGGCGCAAATTGCGCAGCGCGTACGCGAGGCACTGAAGGGCGTGGGCCTGGTGGGCTTTGAGCGCCACGAGACCCACGCGCTTTCGGGCGGCCAAAAGCAGCGCGTGGCGCTTGCCGGCGTGCTCGCCATGGAACCGCGCGTGCTCATATTGGACGAGGCTTCCTCGATGCTCGATCCGCGTGGACGCAAGGGCCTCATGAAGGCTTGCCGTGCGTTGCATGATCGCGGCATGACCATCGTGATGATTACGCACTTTATGGAAGAGGCCGCCGAGGCCGATCGCGTTGCTGTCTTCCAAGCGGGCCGCGTTGCCATGATCGGTACGCCCGAGGAAATCTTGACGCGGGCGGACGAACTTGCGCAGCTCAACCTGGATATGCCGGCGTCGTGCTGCCTAGGTAGGGCACTTCGTGAGAAGGGCGTGCCCGTTTGCGCGCAGGTGCGCGAGGCAGATATGGTCGCCGAGATTGCGCGGGTTTACGCCGAGCGGGGCGGGGCGGACGTCGCAGTGCAGCCTTCTGCATCCGATTCTCGTATGCTCGACAATGCATCCTTCGCGACTAACGAGGCGGCCGCGTCGGAGCCCGTTATCGAGATCTCGCACCTCTCGCATAGTTACTCGCTGAGCGCCCGCGAGCGCCGTCGATGGCGCAAGCGCTCGACCACTGCGGACGCATCGAGCAAACAAGCTCTTTGGGGCAACGATCCAAACAGCCCCTGGGCGCTACGTGATGTTTCGTTGACGGTGCGCCGCGGCGAGTTTCTGGGATTGGCGGGTCATACCGGCTCGGGTAAATCGACGCTGGTTCAGCATCTCAACGGGTTGATTCGTCCGCAGGAGGGAAGCGTTTGCGCGCTGGGGCTCGACCTATCAAGCAAGAAAGACGCCGCCGCGGTTAAGGCCAAGGTCGGCGTGGTGTTTCAGTATCCCGAGCGCCAGCTATTTGCCGAGACCGTGGCGCAGGACGTGGCGTTTGGCCCGTGCAACCTTGGCCTGCCAGAAGACGAGGTTGCACGCCGTGTCGCATCATCGCTTGCGCGCGTGGGCCTCGACCTTGCCGCGATAGGCGACAAGAACCCCTTTGAGCTTTCGGGCGGCCAGCAGCGCCGCGTGGCGTTTGCCGGCGTGCTCGCCATGGAGCCCGAGGTGCTGGTGCTCGACGAGCCCATGGCGGGGCTCGATCCGGCTGCGCGCAGGGATTTCCTGGGGCTCATCGATCGGCTCCATCGCGAGGGCCTGACTGTTGTCATGGTTTCGCATAGCATGGATGACCTGGCAAATTGCTGTGACCGTATCGTTGTGATGAACGAGGGCGCCGTGTTTGCCGAGGGAACGCCCGCGCAGGTGTTTGCGCGCGCGAACGAGCTCAAATCGATCGGCCTGGGCGTTCCTGCCGCCCAGCGCATGGCGCTGGCGCTTGCGCAAGCCGGTGTGCCGCTCCGCTGCGACAAGCTTTATACGGTTGAGGCGCTAGCCGACGAGTTGGCCGGCTTGCTGCTGGGCTGCGCGGACGTGCCTTTGAGGGTTCCGTGTCAGGCTGGTTCCAAGGCGCCCACGCGAGAGGAGGGCTGCTAAT
>USQE01000228.1 GCA_900556675.1 uncultured Collinsella sp. | reverse complement strand
CCGGCAGGCAAAAGGGCGCTGACCTTCGTCAACGCCCTCGGCAATTACCTATAGCAACAATCGGCACAGCAGCAGTACCGCTACTCCCCTACTTGTGAGAGTTACTCAGCTTGTTGATGAGCGCCTCAAGGCGTTCGCCGTCCTCGGCCGTCTGGGCAATAACCAAAATCGTATCGTTGCCGGCAAGCGAACCAAGCACATCGGGCAACTCTGCCGCATCAACGGCGGCGGCGATGCCGGAAGCCGTGCCAGGCTGAGCCTTGATCATAACCAGATTATCAGTACGCAGAACGCCCGTTACGAGCTCGGAAACCATACGCTGCAGGTGCAGGTCCTCTGCCAGAACATAGATGCCCTCAGGGAGTTTACGCAGCCCCATGTCGGCAATATCGCGAGAGACAGTCGCCTGCGTGCAATCAAAGCCCATAGCACGGAGCTCATCGACCAGCACGCGCTGCGTGCGGACGTCCTTATTGCGCACAATATCTCTAATGGCATCCTGGCGCCCATTGCGTTTTTTAGCCATACAAACCCTCTCTCCAAAAGATGGCGGAGACAATCAATCAGTGATTGAATAGTTTTTCGCTATTTGAAGGCTTTTGTGTATAAGAACGCATTTCGAAACAATTCTATGCAAGTTTGTTTCGAAATGAGCCGTTTAGGCGGTTTTTGAGCCCGTCCGGTTAAGAAAAGCTGCCAGATGCGTACACATCACGCAGCGCGCGGGCTTGGCGCTGGCGATCGGCCCAAACAACAGACCGAGCCCCCGATGGTTATCCTTGAGCGCGGCGACCATCTGACGGGTTCGAGGCGCCTCGAGCATATCACGCATGCGGGCGGAACGCTCGATTGACGACACTCCATGCGGGCTCAGACACAAATTCTCGATGCAGGCGACCAGTCCGGTAAAGTAGAACTTTTGGCTTGCTAGCTTGAGCCGACCACCGCTATCTGCTTCCGAGAGTGAGTCCGCAAGCTCGTCGAGCGCTCGGGTGTCATCGGATACCTTGGCATACATGGTGGGATCAAAGGCATCTGTAAGCTTAGGTGCCGCCGCGTGGAAACAAGCATCGCCGCAGCCGGAGACGCACTGCGCCCGCGAGAGCGCGCACGCCATAAATCCAACTGTGCGAAACACCTTGTCGCACAAAAGGCATGCCTCAAACAGCGAGCGGCTGTACATCACGCCAGAGGTCTGAGCGACTAGGCCGCCTAAAATCAACTGGGACAGCCCGGTCACCATCGAAGACCTGTCTTCAATGACAATAGGGGCAACATCCAAGACGCGCGAATGGCGCTCTCGATGTGCATCATAGCGGTCGAGCGACACCGTGGGGAACACTATGTCTGCCGCAGTATCGCACGCGATATCGACCATCTTGGAAAGGGACTGCGGAGCGAACCACTCATCGGCGTTCATAGCGATGATTTGAGAGCCGCGCGAGGCAGCAAAACCGGCACGAAGACAAGCGCCGCGCTTCGCGTCCTCGACGTCAATCAAATCAATATGGATGTCCCTGTCGGCAGCAACTTGAAGCGAATGGCGCACACCGGGCGCAGCATCGCGGCAGACAACGACAATCTGCAAATCGTAGAGGTCTTGGTTCTGGATACTCTCGAGCGCACGCATCGCATAGCTGGGCGAACCTTCTACCACAAGGATCACCGAAAGTCGCGGATGCGAGCCACGTCGAACCAAGTTATCCGTCCTCTCGACAGCAATGAATCAAACCGTGGTTCATGGTACACCCCGGCAATAAAAGCAATGAGACACCGGTTGTATTGCACGCCAAGAACAGATGTTGCACACGCGCAGCCCACAGATGACGGGTGTCGACGCACGACGCGTCGAGCCCTCCCCTAATCGAGCACGACAAGCTCGGCGGGATCGTAATCCACGCCCATAAACGTAAGGCCGCAGGCAGGAGCCGTGGGGCCCGCAGCGGTACGGTCGCAAGCATCGATGGCCTCGCGCATCCACTCGGGTTCACGGCGATGCATGCCAATCTCGACAAGCGTGCCCACGATCGTGCGGACCATCGAATGCAGAAACGCATTGCCCTCGATGGTAAACGTCAGGATGTCCTCGCCAAACGCAACCTCATGGCCAAACTCGGCACGCATCACGCAGCGGTGCGTGGGCTTGCCCACAGCAGACGCCACCTTGCAAAAGCTCTTGAAGTCCTGCTCGCCCAGCAGCGCGGGACAGGCCGCAGACATCGCCTCAACATCCAATGGGTAGCGATGCCACCACACCGCACCGCGCGAAAGCACAGGGCGCGCGTCGCGATCGGCAATACGGTACGTATACGTACGGGAACGCGCATCAAAGCGTGCAGAAAAGCCTTTACGGGCCTTGTAGACCTCGTTTATGGCGATATCTTTGGGCAGGAGGGCATCCATAGCCCTCAGCCACCTACGGCGCGTCAAAGCCAACTCAGCGTCCGTTACGGGCACGCTGATGAACTGTGCCACCGCATGCACGCCGGCATCGGTACGCCCCGCACACGTCAGGTCGATCGGGCGGCGCAGGAGCGTCTCGATAGCGCGGCGCAACTCGCCCGCAACCGTCGTCTGACCGGGCTGCTCGGCAAAGCCGCTGTAGGACGAGCCATCGTAGGCCACGCGGAAAACGAGCGTGGCATCGAGCTCAGGAATCGAATTGAAATCAGACGGCGCGGTCATGGACGCTCCCAACAAACAGGCAATGGCATTTCGACAAAAAAAGAGGGGTACGCGAACGTACCCCTCGAATATAGCCTATGCAGACGGATTGTCTACTCAGCGGTCTCCTCAGCAGGAGCCTCCTCGGCAGCCTCGACCTTCTTGGGAGCAGCGGCCTTCTTGGGGGCCGGAGCAGCCTTCCTAGCCTTAGGC
>USQE01000227.1 GCA_900556675.1 uncultured Collinsella sp. | reverse complement strand
ACCTTCTGGTCGCGCCCTTGAAGTTGAACGTCAGATTGTCCAAATGCGGCCCGCGCAGCGTCGAGCCGTTACGCGGGTTGGTAAACCCGCGTAACTACCTACTCCCGAGCTCCGTACTGCTCGTAGTAGGCGTCGATGGCGGTCTTGAGCTCGTCGTCGATGACAACCTTGCCGTCGATCTCGTGGTTGTAGAGGGTCTCGACGACCTCGGCCATGGAGACGATGCTCGCGACGGGGAAACCGTACTTGGCCTCGATCTCCTTCTGCGCGGTGGTCACACCGCCCTTGCCGACCTCCATGCGGTTGAGGGACACGATCAGGCCCTTGATCTCGACATCGGCAGCAGCCTTGACCTTGGGATAGGTCTCGTCGATGGACTTGCCGCTGGTGGTAACGTCCTCGACCATGACCACACGGTCGCCGTCCTTGGGCTCATAACCCAGCAGGTTGCCCTTATCGGCACCGTGGTCCTTGGCCTCCTTGCGGTCGCAGCAGTACTTGACCTCCTTGCCGTACAGCTCGTGGTAGGCAATGGCGGTCACGACGGCCAGCGGAATACCCTTGTAGGCCGGTCCAAACAGCACATCAAAGTCGTCGCCAAAGTTATCGTGGATGGCCTGGGCGTAATACTCGCCCAGCTTCTTGAGCTGATAGCCCGTCACGTAAGCGCCGGCGTTCATAAAGAACGGGGACTGACGGCCGCTCTTGAGCGTAAAGCTGCCGAACTTAAGAACGTCGGACTCAACCATAAACTTGATGAACTCTTGCTTGTAAGCCTCCATGCGGGCTCCTCTCGTAATTGCGTACGTGCTCTTCAGTTTAGCGCAGGCGAGGCGTCGATGTGGGCGTGCTTTGAGGCCACATCCCCCCGTTAGAGTAAGGAACTGGGCGGCGGCTCATACGCTAGTCCTTGGGCGTCCAGGACCAGAAGAAGTTGATAAGGGCCACGCGCGAGGCGGTGCCGGTCTTCTTGTTGATCGAGGAAATGTGACGATAGAGCGTGGAGCGCGAAAGGAAGAGCGTTGTGGCGATGTCCTGAACGCTCTGGTCCGAAACGACCAAGACCTCAAGAATATCGCGCTCGCGCTCTGTAAGCCCAAAGGTGGCGACGAAGGCATCGAGGCGCTCATCGGACGTGAGCTCCGCTGCCTCCACGGGCTCGGGGTCGGAGCATGTGGGCGCAAGATCCCCACCAAGATCGTCGGTGGCAAGCGGCAGTCCGTCCCGCATCGCGGCATCATCGGCTCGTTGCCCCAACTGCCCCAGCAGCGTAATCGCAATGCCCACAAACATCACGAGCGCCGCACCGACCGCAGCCAGCACATTTTGACTCGAGATAATCGCCACTGCCGGCGCTGTCACGAACATCGAGCACACGTTGTTGACGACGCGACCCATGCACGGCCAAAAATATGACCAGCGCGCATAGAGCGAGACGGCGGCATATTTTGTGGTAAAGAACACCACGAAAAAGCCCGAGCCCAGATAAAAGATGATCGTGGCAGCAGGCTCGTTGCCGCCATTGCCATCGACGATGAGCACAAAGAACGAAAGCGTGGACAGTATGGCGGCACACGTCATGCCGATATTCATATACGAGCGGCCGTGCAGGTCAAATAGTGCGCCAGCGACCAACGAGCTCACGACAAGCAGCAGGCGCGGTCAATCGCCCAAATCGACGGCTCCGACAGCATACAGGGTCGTGAGGCCCGCGTTGAGAGCGGCGAATACGCTGGAAAGATACGCCGTCGCCACGGTCAGGCGAACTACGGCGCGACGGAATGCCGCCTTTGCCTCGGGATCGTCATGCCACTTGGCGCCATATTCCAGAGCATCTACCGAAAGCCCGGCAGCACTGGGTTCAAAGTTGGGATCGGACTCGTCGCGCAGCTTGGCGCGTCGGGCACCGTGGAGCAACGCCACCTGCGCGATCGCACAGACGACCAGAACAGCCTACTGAGGAATGCCGACAGGCATCACCATGTGGTTGAGAACCTGCACCAGAACGCCCATGGCGTAAGAAAGTGCGGCGGCGCGCGCCAAGCAGGGCGTTCGCGCAAAGCGCCTCGCAAAATTTGCATGAGCAGTCGATCCGCAGTAGCCCAGCGCGCAGCACGCCACCAAACCGCCGGCAATTACCACCTCAACCTGAACCGCCATAATCAACAGCAGCAATGCCGCCACCAGCAAAACGCCCGTGACGTCACTCGTTGCGTCGATAGCATGGGGACGGCGATAGTACAGAATGGGACGCACAAAAAAGCCAATCACGCTCGCGCCGATGACAAGGCTCTCATAAATAACGACCTCGTTCGGAGACACGAACTCGGCCATGCGCACATCAAAAAGATACTCGCACGCCAAAAACGTGAAGAAGAACAGCGCCAGGCATATAATCTCCCGAATGCCCCGACGCAAATATGCGGTTGTGTCTCCCATGCCCCTCATGGTTAACCCCCAGCCACTCAATTGTCTGGAAATCTATTTTAATAAAGAACCAGTCTCAATATCGAAGCCAGGCTCGAAATGCTGCCAATTCGACCCCAGCCGTCCACATCACGCCGCGATTTTGAGCCGCATGGACCAGAAGGGACGCGCGCGATCTCTAGCTCGGCCAGGAGTGTCTCCAACTACCACCCATTTAAGTACGTCCCCATTGAGTGGCCGAAGAGTGTCCCCGGCGTCCAATCAAAAAATGGGCCATGTGTCCCAGTTGTGGAGACTCCTTGAGCCGTCTGGGTATCGCGAAGGATCGCGCACTCCCCCATCATCAAAAGTGACACACGCTACCAGTTGATGGGAGGCAGCCATGGGCTTCTTTGACAAGATGTTCGAGAAGAAAGAGTGCGCGATTTGCGGTACCGAGCTGGGACTTCTAGGTAAGACAAA
>USQE01000226.1 GCA_900556675.1 uncultured Collinsella sp. | reverse complement strand
TCCGATGCTCAACTCATTAAAGTAACAGATCCACGAAGCACCGGTAGCGAGTCCCGAGAGGACGAGAAAGAGCCAGGATCTGGGTTCGATGCTGCCAATGGTTCCAATGGATCCAGAAATGCCCGCCATTGCCCAGGCGAAAACGAGCACCACGCAGGTGCGAATGGCCGTCGCGACATCGGAGTCGGTCTGCTTGATGCCGCATTTGGCCAAGATGGATGTGATGCCGGCAAAGAATGCTGACGCAAATGCTGCGACAACCCACGACACGGGTGCGGTGCCTCCTTGGATAATGGGTTTATCCTGCGAGTTTTATGGACATGAGGATACCGCTCCTCCATGAAGGTTTGATATGGCCGCGGCGAGACGGGGGTTATGTTCCGGGGAGCCATTTGGTGAAGGCTCGAATTGTCGATATGCTGTCGACTTCTCTTTGGTTTCCAAGATCTAAACGGCATGCTTCGAAGGGCGGCGGCGTTGTTGTTGCTTCGTCTTATCTAGTAAATGAGGTGGCGTGCAGCCCAAGCCCTTTGGCTGTCGATTACAGGTCGCGTGCCCGATAGACCTTGGTGCTGACTGCGCAGCTGATTGCACATAGCGCGAGGGCCAGCACGGCAATTCCTGCGCACAGACAGCCCAGAACGGCAGGATCGGGATTCGCTCCGGCAATCGACATGAGCCAGTTGCTGATGGGGTTGGAGGAGCTCAGCGTGGCCATGGTGCCGCAGCCAAACAGGGCAAACAGGCCAAGGGATAGGCGCAGCGCCTCCATGTGTCCAAAGCGAAAGAACAGCGGCTGTGCCAAAAACACCATCATGAGGGAGATGAGCATCGATGCTGCCGAGGCGGTTGCGATTTCAAAGATCGTCTGGCATGTCGAAGGGATGCCCATGGGGTCGAAGAGCGGAAGGGCGAGGATGTTCAGAAGCGTAGCCGCGCATGCCATGACGACCGAGAAGACAACGATGCACAGGTAGCGTGCGCAAATAATGTCTTTGCGCGAGAAGGGCAACGTTGCTCGATAACGCTCCCAGCCGTTTTGGTTATCGTAGCCAGCTAGCGAGTTCATGATTATGATGGGCGACATTGCGCTGACCGCACAGGCGCCGGCGCTCATGCCGGAATCGCCGTCTGTCGCGTTGGCAAGGGTCAATACGACGAATATGAACAGGCCGACGCCCGCGATGCTCGGGAGAAACGAGCGCATGATGGCGGTCTCGGACATAAAGGCGCGTTTCATTTCGAAGCCCCTTTCAGCGTGAGGCGTAGATAGTCGTCAATGGTTGCCCGATCGCAGGGAATCTCGGGGAAGGCCTCGAGCGTTTCGCGACGGTTGGGCACGAGCACGTCCACGCTATAGGCGTGGTGGACGGCACGGGCGCCTTCGACGCAAGCCATAAGCTCGGCGGCCTGCACTTGGGTGCAGTGGGCGATGCCAGCGCGGTCGGTAATGTCCTCGCGCGGCAGGTCAAACACAATCGAGCCGTTATCGATGCAGATGACGCGGTCGGCGGCGCGATCGAGGTCGGACGTAATGTGGCTCGAGAGTAACACGCTGTGCTGGCCGTCGGCGACAAAGGCAAGCAGCTCATCAAGCAGTTCCTCGCGTGCCATGGGATCGAGGCCCGCGGTGGCTTCGTCCAAAACGAGCAGCTTGGCATTGTGGCTGAGTGCACAGGCAAGCTGCAGTTTCATGCCCATGCCGCGGGAGAGGTCCTTGACCTTTGTCTTGGGATCGAGGCCAAATCGGTTGATGAATCCGGCGAACGTTTCGCGGTCCCACGTGGGGTACGCCGGGCCTACGAGCGACTCGATCTGGCCCACCCTGAGCGTGGAGGGGAAGGGGCACGTGTCCAGGACAAGACCGACGCGGGAGCGTAGATGGCGTTGCGATTCATCGGGCGCGTCGGCGCCACAGCGCTGCCCAAACAGGTGCACCTCGCCGGCATCGAGCTTTATAAGCCCGAGCGCGGCGCGAATGGTCGTTGTCTTGCCGGCGCCGTTTGCGCCTACAAAGCCAACGATCTGGCCGGGCTCCACAGCGAGCGTGACGTCGCGTAGTGAAAAGCGGTCGCTCACACGGCGTGAGATGCCTTTGAGTTCTAAAAGGTTTTGCATGGCATAGCCTTTCTTGCAGATGGCTACTGCATGGTTTCGGGGGCTACCAGGTCGAGCATCTCGTGCAGTTTGTCGCGCGTGACGCCCAGGGTTTCGGCTTGGCTCGCCGCTTTCGCAAGTAGCTCTTCGATATGGCAGAGCTGGTTTTCGCGCAAGAGTTCCTGGTTGCCCTCGGCGACAAAGCAGCCCTTGCCCTGCACGGTGCAGATAAACCCGAGTTGCTCTAGGTCGGCGTAGGCGCGCTTGGTGGTGATGACGCTCACGCCAAGATCGCTCGCGAGCGCACGGATGCTGGGGAGTTTGGCTCCCGCAGTGAGTGTGCCCGAAAGGATTTGAGCTTTGACCTGCGAGGATATCTGTTCGTAGATGGGCTTGTCGCTCGAATTGGATAGGATGATGTCCACAGCGGCTCCTTAGCTGTTGGGCTACACGTGTATATAACCGGTAAGCACAGTATATATACACTATGCACAGTTACGCAAGAGGTAAATACGGATTGTCCGCTCGTTCATTCATCTCAATCTGTAACATCTGGAACCGATTTGGACGGCTACCTGTTACAGATTGAGATTTTGCTGGCGGGCCCCACCTGGTTGTCTCAATCTGTAACAACTGGAGAAGATTTTGGCTGCTAGATGTTACAGATCGAGACATTGGCCACCCGTCTATCCTTATATCTCAATCTGTAACAGATGGACCCGTTTTGAGTGGCTAGATGTTACAGATTGAGATCTTTCTGGGACGCCCACCTGTTTGTCTAAATCTGTAACAGGAAGAGG
>USQE01000225.1 GCA_900556675.1 uncultured Collinsella sp. | reverse complement strand
TGGCTCCGCACACGGTGGGGAATGTGTAAAACTCGCGGTTGAAAAATCGCTTTAGCGACAGGGCACATTGCTTTGGACGCTTGTTTTGGTATTTGGAGAAAGGAGACGGTTCCATGGCTCTTTGGGGCGGTCGTTTTGAGGCGGGCGTGGCCGAGGTCACGCAGGAGTTTGGCGCGTCGCTGCCGGTCGACAAACATCTCTATAAGCAGGATATCGCCGGCTCTAAGGCGCATGCCAAGATGTTGGCCGCCCAGGGCATCATCAGTGCCGAGGACGAGCAGGCGATTGCCAAGGGCCTGACCGGAATCGAACAGGATATCGATGCCGGCAACTTCACCTTCGATATCAACGATGAGGACATTCATATGTCCATCGAGAGCGAGCTGACGCGTCGCATCGGCGAGGCTGGCAAGCGCTTGCATACTGGGCGTTCGCGCAACGACCAGGTGGCGACCGATACGCGCCTGGGCGTCAAGGCGCTGGCCAAGGAGCTCATGGAGGCCAATCTTGAGCTGCGCCATGTGCTGGTGGATGCGGCCAAGAAGTACGACAAGGTGATTCTGCCGGGCTACACGCATATGCAGCACGCTCAGCCCGTGCTGCTCTCACATCATCTGCTGGCGTATTCCTGGATGTTCGCGCGCGACTTTACACGCCTGAAGGCCGCCTTTGATGCCGCCGACAACTGCCCGCTGGGTGCTGCCGCGCTTGCCGGTACGAGCTATCCGCTCGATCGTCAGATGACGGCTGCCGAACTTGGCTTTGCGGGCGTGATCCCCAATTC
Organism: uncultured Collinsella sp.; assembly: GCA_900556675.1. Classification (GTDB taxonomy): domain Bacteria; phylum Actinomycetota; class Coriobacteriia; order Coriobacteriales; family Coriobacteriaceae; genus Collinsella. The sequence goes on along the minus strand of USQE01000225.1, from coordinate 2,126 downwards.
GCTCGATGCTGTTTCCGACCGTGATTTCCTGCTCGATCTGCATTACGCCGGTTCCGTCATGGCCATGCACCTGTCGCGTCTTTCCGAGGAGATCGTGCTGTGGTCGAGCTCCGAATTTGGCTTTATCACGCTTTCCGACTCGTACTCCACCGGCTCGTCTATCATGCCGCAGAAGAAGAACCCCGACTTTGCCGAGCTTATCCGCGGCAAGAGCGGTCGCGTGTACGGCAACCTGGTGCAGCTGCTGGTAACCATGAAGGGCTTGCCGCTTGCTTATAACAAGGACTTGCAGGAGGACAAGGAGGGCGCGCTCGATACCGCCCATACGCTCATGCAGTGCCTGTCCGTTATGGCCGGAATGATTTCGACTTGGACCGTCAACGAGGATGCCATGGCGCGCGAGTGCGGCGTGGGGCACCTTGCCGCTACCGATGTTGCCGATTACCTGGCCAAGCGTGGCCTGCCGTTCCGCGAGGCACATGCCGTGGTGGGGCATCTGGTTCTGATGTGTGAGAAGCGCGGCTGCAATCTTGAGGACCTGCCGTTTGAGGTGTTTCAGGGGGCAAGCCCGCTCTTTGAACGCGATATTACCGAGGCGCTCGACATCCCGTCGATTGTCGCCGCGCGTACGACCGAGGGCGGTACCGCTCCTGCCGCCGTTGCCGTGCAGCTTGATCGCGCCGAGGCACAGCTCGTGGCTGACGAGGGTGTGTTTGGGTCACTGACTAAGGTCGTCGAGATGGGCCACGGGGTAAAGTAGGGATTTGGCTGAAGCTGTTTTGGCCATTTATTGATAAATCGTTTTCACTTTACGGGCGCCTGCTGATGTGGGCGCCCGTATTTTGTTGCTATGGGGGAGGGGCTTGTCGAGAACTTCTGTAGGACCTTTGGGCAGGTTGTGAAGGGGTTACGTTCGCGGGCGGCAACCGACCGCCTGCTCTGTTCGATGCGGTTGATGGGCGGTCGGATGGTACTCTAATCGGGCTTCGAAACAGAAGTGACACATATGGAGCGCTTTAATAAATTGCAACGTTTCAATAAACAGCTTTTTGTTTAACTGCAGCTAAAACTCTGTTACGATGCAGTCCAGGCGGGTGCCGGAATGGGACTTGGGCACGCGCGAACCTACTTGAAAGGCTACTTTTATGGCTATCGAGAAGACCTTCATCATGATTAAGCCCGACGCCGTGCGCGACCGCAAGATCGGCGAGATCGTTGCTCGCATTGAGCGCAGCGGCCTTGTCATCGAGCGCATGGAGATGACCACGCTCGAGCGCGCTACCGTCGAGGAGCACTACGCCCATCTGGCCGACAAGCCCTTCTTTGGCGGTCTCTGCGACTTTATGACGAGCGGTCCGGTCGTCAAGATGGTCGTTTCCGGTCTCTCCGCTGTTGCTAAGATGCGCACCCTCATGGGCGCTACCAACCCGCTTGACGCTGCCCCCGGCACCATCCGCGGCGACTTCGCTGTCGATGTCAACGCCAACGTGATCCACGGCTCCGACTGCCTGGAGAACGCCGAGATCGAGATCAAGCGCTTCTTTGGCTAAACCAGCTTTGACTCCTTAAAGCTGTTAGCGTGTGGCTTGGGCGCCGCGGAACTCCATCCGCGGCGCTCTTTTATTCCAAAATCTATGAAGGGGCCCGCTCGGACATGTGTTCCGAGCGGGCCCCTGCTGTTAGCTTGTGGCACTGAATAGTTTAGGCCTCGTCGACGACCTTGAGGCCGCGCGTGTGGTCGATCTCGTTGAGGAGGTTAACGCGACGCTCATGACGACCGCCCTCAAACTCGGCGTCGAGCCACTCGTCGACAATCATCTTGGCGAGCTCGGAGCCCACGACGCGGGCGCCAAAGGCGAGCACGTTGGTATTGTTGTGCATGCGGGAGAGCTTGGCGCTGAAGGGCTCGGAGCACACGACGGCGCGAACACCTTCGACCTTGTTGGCGGCCAGGCTGATGCCGACGCCGGTACCGCAGATCAGGATACCCAGGTCGACGTCACCGTTGGCAACGGCCTTACCCACCTTGTAGCCGGCGATGGGGTAATCAAAGCTCTCGGAGGTGTCGGTTCCAAAGTTCACGACCTCGCAGCCGCGCTCCTTCAGGGGCTCGGAAATGATGTTCT